>JAFZXD010000146.1 GCA_017616955.1 Eubacterium sp.
CAACTGCGTCAGTAATATTGACTGAAGCTCCCGGATTATCAAGTGTTTCATCCTGAATACTGTAATCACTGATAATAAGCAGCTTAATAAAGTCGTCCATACTGAAGCTTTTGACAATTGTTACCACGCTATTTAGCACTACAAGAGCAAGGGATAGCGACAGAATTACTGTCACCAGCTTCTTCTTTGGCTTTCCATTTTTGCCACGTTCTTCTGTATACTTTATAGTTTCAATTGGAGAAACCTTTGATGCTTTAACGCAAGGCTTTCTGGCACTGATAGCTACTGTCAGGTAGGAAAATGCAGCCGCCAGAAGAATTATCCATATATTCATATGGAGTTTACCCTTCTCCAAAGCACCTGTAATCATATTATTAGAAACTGCCGGAAGAATAGTTGTACCAACTCCCACACCAATTAAAAGACCAATAGGTATACCAATAAGAGATATAATTCTTGCTCTGATTGCAACAACTTTACGAAGCTGTTTTCCCGTAGTTCCAATTGTTTTAAGAAGGCCATATTCCTGAATGTCTGAAATAATATTGAGATCAAATATATTATAAATAATCAGGTATCCGGCTATCATAAATGTAATCAATAGCACAACTCCAAGAACTGTAGTCGTTGGATCCATGTTAGTCTGAAGATAAGCCCAGTTTACTCCATATTCTGTATTACTATCCAGGCCACTTCTCTCAATGAGTGCGATAGTCTGTTTCTCAATATTCCAGCTGCTGTGAAACATAATATCTGCATAAATGCAACCATCTACTTCATTTGCATCTCCACTAAATCTGCCTTCAGCCTGGGTAGGAGCATATTTTTCCTGAAATGTTTTTGATACCAGACCAATCTGTGAAAATGACAGCTTATCACCTTTAAAATATCCGCTTAATATAAAGTCCTTTGTAAAAGTTTCTTGTCGAACTTTAACATCTAGAGTTAATTTACTTCCAACTTCTAAGGGAACTCCCAATTCATTTAAAATGATATCACTTAGGACGATTTCATTTTCCTTTTCCGGAAGTTTTCCAACCTCCGGATAGCAAAATCCTTCCTTTGCAGCTAATGGTTCATAGTAACTAAGTTCTGTACGAAATTCATTGAAGATTTTTCCCTGAAGTTCGCCAGAGTGAATTCTATATGTGACTGATTTAGCTTTCTTGTCATCTTTTATAAGGTTATATTCAGCATCCGTCAGATACTTAATAGTTGCATGACAGCATCCGCCTGACTGTCTCTTACTTCCTTCCTGCATCTCATTTATCATACTTCCACCAACGGTGAAAAAAGATGAGAAAAGTATCGTTGTCAGAATCACTGCACATACCATTACTGCATATTTTTTTACATTTGCTCTGATAGAGCTGATTGCCAGATTTATTATTGCTCTTTTATTATTTACCTTCGTCATAATATTTGTCTTTCCCTCGTGCAAATCCAGTTCATATGAAATCGGTGTACTAGGTCAATACTCAATTACTTTTTTACGCTGACTTTTTTCCTTCTTTTGACTGGTTTACAATATGTCCATCCTCTATTCTGATTGTTCTGTCAGCCATCTGTGCAATCTCATCATTGTGTGTGATCATGACGATTGTCTGATTATATTTTTTACCTGTTGTCTTCAGAAGTCCAAGCACATCCTGACTTGTTTTACTGTCCAGATTTCCTGTTGGCTCATCCGCAAGGATTATAGCCGGCTTAGATGCAAGTGCTCTTGCTATCGCAACTCTCTGCTGCTGTCCACCCGAAAGCTTTGTTGGAAGAGTATTAAGCTTCTTCTCTAAACCAAGCGTCTCTACTACACTATCGATAAAGTCCTTATCAACCTTCTTACCATCAAGCTGAATCGGAAGAACGATATTGTCATAAACCGAAATCGATGGAACCAGGTTGAAGCTCTGGAATATAAATCCAATCTTTCTTCTTCTGAATATACAGAGTGCATCACCACTGAGTTTTGATATATCTTTATCATCTATAATAACTGTTCCGGATGTCGGATTATCGAGGCCACCCAGCATATGAAGAAGAGTTGACTTTCCGCTTCCGCTTGTTCCGATGATACTCATGAATTCTCCTCGCTCAACACTGAGATCAACTCCATCCAGTGCTTTGACCAGAGTCTCGCCCTCGCCGTAATATTTTTTAAGGTCATTTGCTACAAGTATGCTCATTGTTTATTCCTCCTATTTATTAACGTCTTAAACATGTAGATTTTTTTTATTTCTTGTTTCAGTGTATTCATAGTAACATACGATTCTTACCAGATTATTTCTCAATTCTTTCACTTTTGAAAGAATTCAAAAAAGTTGACACTTGAAATCTGATTTCATCTGTCAACTTTCTAGAAAAACTTAGCGCTTAAGATATAATATCAGCTCGCCGCCTTCTCTTTTATTGTTAGGTACCGCCTTAATGTACCCATCTTCTTTTGATAAGATTTCTCTTGTAAGATAGAGTCCGATTCCAACTCCTTCTTCTTGCTGAACGGTGCTGCTTCTATAGAATCTTCCAAAGATTTTAGCCAGGTCTTCTTCTTTGATTCCCGGGCCCTGATCGATAACATGTATTCCGGCATACATCTCGAATTGATCTACGATTATATCGATATTACCGCCTTCCGGTGAATACTTAATCGCATTATCCAGAACGTTTGACAGAGCCTCAATAGTCCACTTCATATCAAACTTTGCGGAAAAACCGTTCTCTTCGCTATAATTAATTTTAATATTCTTACTGTCCGCTTTAGGCTTTACAGCTGAAACAGTAGCCTTTATAAGACTATTCACTTCATCTTCTTTTGCTACTATCTCTAACGTTCCGTTCTCGAGTCGTGATAGTTTTGTCAGAGAATCGATCAGAAATTCCAGTCGTTCATTCTGTCTGCTTATCTCATTTGCGTAGTTCTGTATCTTTTCTATAGATGCCGCATCACCAAGAGACGCTTCTTCCCGAAGAAGCTCTGTATACATCTTGATCACAGTCATAGGAGTTTTTGTCTGATGTGATATATCCGATATAAATTGTTCCAGCCTGTGCCTTTCTTTCTCAAGATTGGCATTTGACAGAACCGAGCTTCCGAGGAATTCTTTCCATCTTGCTTCAAGACGGGACAACCTTGTTTCATTGTAGTCGCTTTCTTCAAATGTCCCCTCGATTGCCGCATCCAGCATCTGTTCCAGTCGTGTTATGGTTTTATTTTCAAACATTGTTAAACCTTCTTCAAATGTGCTCTATTCGAATCTGTATCCCTGTCCGTAAACAGTATTTATATGCTTCTTATTCTTATCGGTATCAATCTTACTTCTCAGACGATTGATGGTAACTGAGAGCGCATTTTCATCCACGAAGTCTCCGTCATTTCCCCAGAGTCTGTCCATCAACGTGTCGCGTGTAAGTATATTTCCCTTGTTATCCAGAAATACCTTCAGCAACTTCTGCTCATTCACACTTAAGAAGATTTCTTCACCGGCTTTTTTGAATTCAAGCTTATCGAAGTCAAATGTCATATCGTCCATTTCATATACCGAGCTTTTTGAAGAAGCAGGCGCCTCTGCGATACGGCTTCGTCTGGTGAGGGCATTTACCCTTGCTCGAAGAACTGCTAGACTGAATGGTTTCGTCAGGTAATCATCCGCTCCCATCGTGAGTCCCTTAACCTCATCCATCTCCATATCGTTAGCTGTAAGAATAAGAACGGGAACATCACTCCTGTCTCTCACGAATTTCAGATAATCGTAACCTATTCCATCCGGAAGATTCAGATCCAGGATGATAAGCGAGAGGTCAGAACCATATTTACCGAATCCAACCATCGCATCATTTATAAGATATTCCTTATAAAATGTAGTCGCCCCGTCCGAGAGAGTAATCTCTATTCCATCGCTTAAAGATTTGTCATCTTCTACTATCTGTATATTCATAATCATTCACTTTCTAAATAATTGTAACTCTTATAACCTACTCATCCATACTCTTGCAAGTTCTGGCCAGCAGCCGACATCTTCGATCAATGTCTTATCAAATGGATTCTCCATAGGCTCCTGCTCCGTTGGTTCATCCGGGAACTGAGCCTTAAGCTCTGCTATTCTCTCCGGCGAAACATCGATAGCCTCTCCTTTTTTAACTGCGTCTACAGCTCTCCAGAGCTGGTCAAATGTATACTCTTCCCCCGTCCAGCCATTTATCATCTCTTCATTTGCAACACTCAGTCCGTGTATTCCTTTAGGAAATACATAGTGCGCGTAATTCACTCCGGCCTTTCTCATAGCCTCCGCCATAAGATAACTATTCTCAACCGGAACAAGATCATCAGTTGCAGTCTGCCAGATAAAACATGGCGGTGTATCCGGAGTTACATTTTTCTCTAAGGAAAAATATTCAAGCTCAGCCGGATCGGCGTTCTTTCCGAGAAGTGTCTGAAATGAATATATATGCGCGTGATCACTTGATGATATAACAGGATAAGACAGGATAGCTCCATCCGGTCTGTTAGATACACCCGCATACTCAGGATTTACATCCTCGACATCATCATAATGAACCGCAAGACTTCCACACACATGAGCACCGGCAGAAAATCCGCAGATAAATAATTTCTTATCCGCTATCTTATACTCATCAGCTCTTTTTCTTATAAATCTGACTGCTCTTGAGATGTCATTTAACGGCTGCCTCATAAGAGGAACCGACATCGTTATATCCGTAGAATATGTAAGGACAAAAACATTCATTCCCTGCTCAAAAAATACCTTTGCGGGAAGCTCTCCTTCATGAGGAACGCACATACAGTATCCACCACCCGGTACTACAACCATACAGTCTCTCATCTCGTCATCATCATGGATGTATCCACGTATACTCGGAACAAATCCATAAGCTGCTCTGTAACTGTACTCACCATCCTGCCATATCTTCTCGTTAATAGTCATAATCATTCTTCCCCTCGTTATCTCTCTTCAAGTACCTGGAATATGTAGAACTTCAGATAATATCCTGCCTCGTCCCCGGACCATAAGAATGGATGATCCGCCGCCTGCGTACGGAATTCTATCTGACGAAGTCTCACATGTGCCGCTCTTGCAGCCTGTCCGATAACTGCTGTAAATGTCTCATAATCCATAAAATGTGAGCATGAGCATGTTGCAAAATATCCCCCGTGTCTCGTCAACTTCATACCTCTCATGTTGATTTCACGGTATCCCTTTGCAGCCTGCTTTATCTTATCTCGTGTTTTGGTAAATGCCGGCGGATCCAGGATGACTACATCATATTTCTCACCCTTTTCCATCAGCTCAGGCAGAAGGTCCAGAACGTCCGCAGTCATAAATGACACTCTGTCCGAAAGTCCGTTCAGTTCTGCATTTTCACGCGCCTGCTCTACGGCCAGTTCAGATGCATCCACACCCAGAACCGAGTCCGCTCCGCCAAGTCCGCAATTTAATGCAAATGACCCTGTATGTGTAAAGCAGTCCAGTGCTCTTACTGTCTCTCCTGCAGCCTTCATTCTTCGGATCAGCGACTGCATCGCCATTCGATTTCCCTTCTGATCCAGGAAGAATCCTGTCTTCTGACCGTTTTCTACATCTACATTATATTTAACACCATTTTCGATTATCTGAATCTTAGTATCAAATGGTTCACTGAGGAATCCCTTCGTTCTCGGAAGACCTTCTTTAAGCCTGATCTTCGCATCGCTTCTCTCGTATATTCCTCGAATCTTTATTCCGTCTTCTGCAAGAATCTCCTGAAGAAACTGCAGAATCTTCGGCTTCATTTTATCTATCCCAAGCGCCAGTGACTCGACAACCAGAATATCTTCATACTTATCTACAACAAGTCCCGGAAGAAAGTCCGACTCACCGAATATTATCCTGCATGAAGATGTATCCGAAACAGCTTTTCTATAATCCCAAGCTGCCTTAACTCTCCTTCGCAGAAACTCATCATCTATAACTACATCCGGTTCTCTGGTCATCATTCTTATGGTTATCTTTGACTTTCGGTTGATAAAACCTCTTCCCATAGGATAGCCATCGAAATCTTCCACTTTAACGATTTCTCCGTCTTCCACATCTCCGACAATCTTATCGATCTCATTATCATATATCCAGGATCCACCGGCCTTAATGGTACGACCTTCACCCTTCTTCAATATCACTGTAGATTCGCTCATTCTATATCTCCTTAAAAATACTGAATTCTATTCTAAAATAAAATCGGATATATAACAAGTACTGTGTGATGGTAAACACTTACAGAATTACTCTCAATACTACTATTCACAGCAACTCATAATACACTCTTAAGTCCGCATCACCTAACGCTTATTCTTATGCAAGCATAAATAAGCTTATATGTGATGCTCTACCGCTGCTAACGCAGCACTGAATCGTGTATTATGAGTTCCTGCTACGCAGTTAATATGAGACAGTTATCAAAAGGAGACTGCAAGCAGTCCTTTTAATAACTATCTCATCTAACTGTGAATAGTAACTCGAGAACAAAAATTGAACGTTTCTACAACAAAAGATAAGAAGCATTAACTTATAAATAGTTTTAGACTATGGGGTGGTACGAAAAGGTTAGGAGGTAATTTATATGAATAGTCAGCATGATACATACAGACTTTCAAACGGGGTAGGAATTCCATGTATCGGATTCGGAATGTGGCAGACACCTGACGGAGACGTTGGTGTAGAAGCTGTAAAAAGCGCCATTAAAGCAGGGTACGTACATATAGATACCGCTCAGGCATATGGAAATGAAGAATGTGTTAAACGCGCAATCCAGGAGAGCGGCGTCCCAAGAGAAAACCTATTTATCACAACAAAACTTTGGAACAATAGCCACAGTTATGATCTTACGATGCAAGCATTTGAAGACTCTCTTTACAATCTGGGTCTTTCATATGTAGATCTCTATCTTATCCACTGGCCTAATCCTCTTTCTTTCAGAGAATACTGGGAAGAGGCAAATGCATGCACTTGGAAAGCTATGGAAGATCTCTATGATGCAGGTAAGATACGAGCTATAGGAATCAGTAATTTCAGACAGCATCACATTGAAGCTCTTCTTAAAACAGCCAGAATAAAGCCGATGGTGAATCAGATAAGGCTTTGTCCGGGAGAACCACAGGAAGAATTAGTAAGATATTGCAGATCACAGGGAATTGTCCTTGAAGCATATAGTCCACTGGGAACAGGTAAGATATTTGATGTTCCTGAGATGAAGCAACTGGCAGAAAAGTATGGCAAAAGTATCGCTCAGATCTGTATAAGATGGAGCCTTCAGATGGGATATCTTCCTCTTCCGAAATCTATTACACCTTCAAGAATCGAAGAAAACCTGAAGGTATTCGATTTCGAACTCGAAGAGTCAGATGTTCGTTTGATCGCAGGTCTTACAGGATGTGTTGGATTATCAACAGACCCTGATACAGCACCATTCTAATTAATAACGCTAACCCCATTTTTAATCCCTATACACTAAAAGATGGCAATCACTACCCTCGATTGCCATCTTTTTTTTGATATATTTCTATTATCAATGAAGCGTGTGAAATGCCAATGCCATTATAACAATTATAACTCCGCCCATTAATCCAAGTCCGATTATAAGCCATGCTGCACTTGCTTCTCTTTTCAACTCGGATACAGTTGCTTTATAATCCTTAAACAGCGACATTCCTCTCATCTCTTCCAAAATCTCTCTATCAGCATCAAGCAGTTCCCCTGAATAAGCTCCAAGCTTCATCTTTCCGCCCTTTTGATCTATTCCGTATTTTTCTATTCTTTCGTAGAATCTCTCAATTTCACGAAGCTTAGTATATATAAAATTTTTTTCATCCACAAATGTTATGATATTATTTCCTTTTCCGGGAAGATTCAAAACTTTATCTCTGTAAATGTTGTTAATATAATTCCTTGCTGCCGCAGGAAGCATAAAGAACTCACATATAATCACCGAAATAGGAAGGCAGATTATTAATATACCAGCTAAAAGATTAAACAGCCCATATACCGCTCCCAAAAATGCAAATATCTGAAAAAGGACATATATCCCTACCGGAGTCAGCATGATTATCAGAAGCATCCTGAGACTGTCCTTTTTGTCTTTTAACAGATTCTGTTTTCTTTGTTCCAGAATAACCAACTGTTCTTTATATCTACTATAATTGTAATCAATCTGAGCTTTAAGCGCTCGAAATGAATCTCCGTACCCTCCATCACCCATATTCTTCTCATTGTTATACCAATCCTGACTCATAAAATCAGGAATATCGTTATCGCTAAATTTCACCATGTTCATTTTTTCTTATACTGCCCCTCTCCAACTAACATCTGATCATTAAACATTCTTAAAACTAAAATATAGCCTTTTTTACTTGAAATCTATTTGGATACAAAAAACCTCGGTATTTCTACCGAGGTCACTAGCAGGGGTACAAGGATTCGAACCTTGAAATGACGGAGTCAGAGTCCGTTGCCTTACCATTTGGCGATACCCCTATATTCAACTCGCTTTTCACAGCGCAAGACGTATTATATACGACCGCGCTGTAAAATGCAAGAACTTTTTTTATATTTTTTAAAACTTTTTTTATGATCTCTATAAAGCTTCTACGCCACCGTTTTTACATACGATCATAATCACGATAGCTCCAACTCCCATAAGCGCATACAGGATTCCTGATGTTATATTCTGCTGTGTAAACTGGCTAACAGCTCCGAGTATCATAACAAGTGATATGATAGTCATTATAACGCATATAAAAGCGTTCATCAGTTTGTTTGTTGTTGCAGCTTCATTTGTTCCGATTATCAATTCGTCCATACCGTACATACCTCACACGTTAATGTATATTTAAATTCCATGTAACTTTTAAATACTGTGTTTCAACCTTGTGAGACTAATATACACCATAAACATTAAGATAATCTTAACATGATGTGAAATGTTGTTTAATTGTAGTGAACGGTAATCTTAAACAGCGTAACCCTTAGCAACGATTGTATCCACAACCATATCTACATACTTTTCGCACTCTTCTTTTGTCTCGGCCTCAACCATGACACGAACAAGAGGCTCTGTTCCGGACTCACGAACAAGGATTCTTCCTGAATCACCGAGAGCATCGGCAACTTCCTTTACCTTAGCCTGAACATCTGCATCGTCCTGTGCAGCCTTCTTGTCAGTAACCTTAACGTTCTTAAGAACCTGTGGATATACTGTAAACGGAGCAGCAAGTTCTGAAAGAGTTTTCTTTGTAGCAAGCATTACTTCCATAACCTTAAGAGATGTAAGTATTCCGTCTCCTGTAGTAGCATACTTTGAATAGATGATATGTCCCGACTGCTCACCACCGATACGACATCCGTTCTGTGACATATATTCGTAAACATACTTGTCACCTACTGCTGTCTTGGCATATTCTATACCGGCCTCATCAAATGCCTTATAAAGTCCGAAGTTAGACATAACTGTTGTTACAACTGTGTTGTTCATCAGTTCGCCCTTCTCCTTCATATGGACTCCACAGATATACATGATAGCGTCACCATCGATGACATTTCCCTTCTCATCTACTGCGAGGCAGCGGTCAGCATCACCGTCGTAGGCAAATCCTACATCAAGACCGTTATCAACCACATATTTCTGAAGTCCTTCGATATGTGTTGATCCGGCATCGCGGTTTATATTTGTTCCGTCAGGTGCTGCATTTATAACATATGTCTTTGCGCCAAGCGCATCGAATACTGATTTTGCTATATTCCAGGAAGCGCCGTTTGCACAGTCAAGTGCAACCTTTTTATCTTTAAATGAATAAAGTCCGAGTGAGATAAGATATCCGATATAACGGTTACGTCCGGATACATAATCAACTGTACAGCCAATCTGTTCCTTCTTGGCAAATGGAAGTGTATCCCACTTCTGACCGAAGAGTTCAAGGTTACCATCAAGGTATGACTCAACCAGCTCTATGGTTGACTCCTCCATCTTCTCGCCCTGAGAATTGATAAGCTTGATTCCGTTATCATAATAAGGATTATGACTGGCAGATATCATGATACCGCAGTCGAAATCATCTAATCTTGTTACATATGCTACCGATGGAGTTGTTGTAACGTGAAGCATATATGCGTCTGCCCCTGATGCAACCAGTCCGGCAACCAGAGCATATTCAAACATATAGCTTGAGCGTCTTGTATCCTTTCCTATAACAACCTTCGGA
>JAFZXD010000147.1 GCA_017616955.1 Eubacterium sp.
CCGGTTACAAATCCCTCAGCCTCAAGAAGCGCCTGTTCCTGTTCTTCCTCAGCTTCTTTTTTGGCTTCATATTCGGACATATCTTTGGTAATAAGCTTAACTACTACATTTACATTCATTCCGAATCTGTTGAGAAATGTCTTCCTAAAGTATCTCTCTATCTCTTGTTTCTTTTCCTTAGCCATGGTGCCTTCCTGCACCTCCAGTATGAGCGAATCACTCTCGCTCTTCACCTTGGAATCCTTCACAAGCTTGTAATCAACGTAACTTACATCCCGAAGTTCATCGAGGAAGCTGTCACGATATATATCAGCCAGTTTTTTAACATCATACTGACCGGAAAGAAGAAATCTCTCTTTGATATAAACCTGAGCCTTGGTGTATTTTCCAAACACAAAAAGGCGGACTGCATCTTCCGCCTGTTTTATCATCTCACGTGAGATAAGATGAGTAGATGTGATATCTATAAAAAGTTTCTCGGGACTCTTTACAAATGTAATGCCGGTCACTTCCACCTCATCCATATACATATCAAGTTTTTCTTCGAGAATAATCCCTTTGAATACCTCTTTAAAAACCTTATCTGCCATTTTACTGCTCTATCTAAATACTATATTTTCTATTCTTTCCAAGCATCGAGCTCTTTCTTAAGTTCGCCCAAAAGAGCTTCCTGTGGAACCTTTCGCAGGATTTCGCCTTTTTTGAAGACAAGACCAACTCCGTCTCCACCAGCTATACCAAGATCTGCTTCTCTTGCTTCTCCGGGACCGTTAACCGCACATCCCATAACCGCAACCTTGATATTCAGATGACTGTAATCAGCAATCAGTTTTTCAGTCTGATTAGCAAGTCCGATAAGATCGATATGTGTACGTCCGCATGTAGGACATGACACAAGTGTTATTCCGTCATTTCTGAGACCAAGTGTCTTAAGCACAAGCTTAGCAGTCTTAACTTCTTCAACAGGATCTCCTGTAAGAGAAACTCTGATAGTATCTCCGATTCCCTGATTCAATATTATTCCAAGTCCAACCGATGACTTGATATTTCCACTCCAAAGAGTTCCCGACTCAGTTATTCCGACATGAAGCGGATAATTGGTTCTCTCTGCAATAAGCTGATGTGTCTTAACACTCATCAGAACATCCGAAGACTTGATACTGATTACAATGTTATCGTAATCCTGCTCTTCAATCATTCTAACCTTATCAAGAGCACTCTCAACTATTCCCTCTGCAGTTACTCCGTTATACTTATCTATAAACTGCTGTTCCAAAGAACCACTGTTAACGCCAACTCTGATCGGAATTCCTCTCTTCTTGGCAACATCAACAACAGCCTTTAGATTCTCTGCTGAACCAATATTTCCCGGATTAATTCTAATCTTATCCGCACCATGTTCCATGGCCATAATAGCAAGCTTGTACTGAAAATGAATATCTGCAACAAGAGGAACATGAGTTCTCTCCTTCAGCTTATCAAAAGCCGCAGCTGCAGCTTCCGTATTTGCAGTACACCTAACTATATCGCATCCCGCATCCTCAAGACGAAGAATCTGCTCCACAGTAGCATCTATATCAGAAGTCTCAGTATTCGTCATCGACTGGATAGCGATACGATTCCCACCACCAATCTCAACATTTCCAATCTTAATTTTCTTTGTATTCTCTCTATACAACATTCTTACAATCCTCATTTAATATAGATTACTCCACAAAAGCTTACTCGCTAAGACAAAATATGTCCGCGAGACCCTCTCTTCTCCCCACTCTACTAAAGCGACGTGTGAAAGTATGTGTGTTCGACCATAAGGGTCGCGGCGCTTAACGATTCACGAGCACCTTTGTGCGAAGTGAGAGTTTAGCGAGCCAAGCTATGCGAGGCGGCCGTTCGGGAGATCCCGCCATGAGCGAGAGCGATGTCGAACACACATACTCTCACACTAGCATCCCTCTATCCGTGCAATACATTCCCCAAATCATTGAAGAACACGAATATCATCAGCAGCATCAACAGTGCCACTCCAATTCCTGTCACTATCATTTCCTTATCCTGAGGAACCGGCTTTCCGGATATCGCCTCAATCAACAGGAACATGATCTTACCACCGTCCAATGCAGGTATCGGAAGTAGGTTCATAACTCCGAGATTTGCACTGAGAAGAACCGCAAAGTTTATTACATTCAAAAGCACAACCAAAAACTGTGCCCAGGCTGTTTTTTCTTCAGTATTTTCTTTTGCTTCTTCGATTATATCATTCATGGTATTTCCGATACCAACCGGTCCCATGAGAGAATCCTTTGAAGCTTTTCCTGTGAAGAGCATTTTTACAGATGAAAGAGTTGCCTTTATCTGTAGTCTGACTTCCAATGCCGAATACTTAATCTCTTCTCCGATTCCGTTTGCAGCTCGTCCTAGACTGTAAAAACCAAAATAATAATTTCCGGTTTCCGGATCTTTTTTTCTCGTAAGAGATGTCACTTTCTCCTGTCCATCTCTTCGATATGTGATCTCTACCGGAGTCTCCGGATCATGTACCATAGCGTACAGCGATATCTCTCGATAGTTATATATCTTATTTCCATCCAGTGCAACTATCACATCTCCGGCCTTAAATCCGGCTTCGCTCGCTGCACTATCCTCCATAACTTCACTAAGTACAGGAGGATCGATAGTATAGAAATGACTGATAACTACCGCAAAAAGAAATGCAAGAATGAAGTTAAATACCGGTCCCGCAAGAGACACAGAAAGTCTGGCTAATACCGACTTCTTATTGTAAGCATTCTTGTTATCGGATTCATCATTCATTCCTTCCATAAGACAATATCCACCGATTGGCAACGCCCTAATGGAATAGTCGGTCTCGCCCCTCGTCCAAGTTGCGATGGAAGGCCCCATTCCTATGGAAAACTCATTTACTTTTATTCCGTTCATTTTAGCGAATATGAAATGTCCGAATTCGTGGACAAATACAATAACACCGAATGTTATTATAATCGCTATCAGATTTCCTATATCCATAACTTACCCTTATTATTTAGCATCCATATTTTGATCTCAGAAGTTCATCTGTCCAGTCTCTTGCCGAGAGAACATCTTCCAACGACGCATTCTCTCTGAACAGTTTTCTGCTCATATGTTCTTCCATAGCATATTCTATCATCTCATATATTTCCAGGAATCTAATCTTTCCTGCGAGAAATGCAGCTACAGCATGTTCATTCGCCTCATTCATTACAGTCGGCATAGTTCCGCCCTGTCTGCTGGCTTTCTTCGCAAGAGGGATTCCTTGAAATGTATCAAAATCCGGTTTCTGAATCTTTATTCCCGTTATCTTTGTAAAATCCAGTCTTTCACCTGCAAGATATCTTCTCTCAGGATAGTAAAATGCATACTGGATCGGAAGCTTCATATCAGGAGTTCCAAGCTGAGCTATAACTGCTCCATCCATATATTCAACAGCAGAATGAATGATACTCTGTGGCTGGATCAAAACTTCTATATCATCCAGATCGGTATCAAAGAGCCAATGAGCCTCTATAACCTCAAGCCCCTTATTCACCATGCTGGCACTGTCTATCGTTATCTTTGGTCCCATAGACCAGTTAGGATGAGCCAGAGCCTGTTCAACAGTTACATCTGCCAGTTCTTCTCTGGTTCTTCCTCTGAAAGGACCACCCGAAGCCGTAAGAAGAATTCTTGAGATTGGGTTATCCATCTCTCCCTGAAGACCTCTTCTGTTACCCTGAAGGCTCTGGAATATAGCGCTGTGTTCACTGTCTACCGGAAGTATCTTTACTCCTTTTTCCGCAGCAGCTTTCATAACAAGATGACCTGCAGTTACGAGCGTTTCTTTATTGGCAAGAGCTATATCCTTACCTGCTTCAATAGCAGCAAGAGTAGGTTCAACTCCTATCATTCCAACTATCGCTGTGAGAACCATATCAGCGCTCTCTGCTGTTGCAACCGCTTTTATTCCTTCCATACCGGACATGACCTCGACATCCATATCCGCAAGTCTAACTCTAAGATCGTCGGCATCTTTTTCACTGCCCACAGAAATAAGGGATGGCTTAAATTCCCTTACCTGCTCTTCCAAGAGCTTAACATTTCTGCCGCAGGAAAGTGCCACCACCTTCAGATCATTATTCGTTCTTACTATATCGAGAGCCTGGGTTCCAATGGAACCCGTAGAGCCTATTATCGAAATATTCTTCATATTGTTTGCCTTCTAGATCATGAATTCAATCAAATAATAAATAATCGGAGCTGTAAATATCATACTGTCAAATCTATCCAGTACACCTCCGTGTCCCGGAATAAGTTTTCCGTAATCTTTTACGTCGTTATTTCTCTTTATAGCTGACGCTGCAAGATCTCCTATAACTGCAGGAACTGCCCCCAACGAACAGATTATAAAAAGATATAACGGAAGGTTCTGAATATCCATCATACGGTCCTTTATAAACAATCCATAAAGAACACCAAGGATACCCGCTCCAACGATACCACCAACAAGTCCTTCTATACTCTTCTTCGGACTGAGAACCGGTGACATCTTATGCTTTCCGAAAAGCATTCCTGCGCAGTACGCCAGAGTGTCATTTCCCCAGGAGCAAATGAATACAAGGACTACAAATAATCCGCCGTTATCCATTTCCCTAATTCTGTATATATATGACAACATAACGCTTACATAGAAGAATGACATAAATGCAGCCATAATCTCTTTATCGTGATACTCCGGGAATCTGATAACGTATATTGCAAGGATTACCAGAAGGTACGAAATCATCGTAGGCATAGCCATTCTCGAAACCTGGATACCCCACATTTTATGCTTGCTGAGTATAAGAATGATATAGTATAGAACCGTCCAGATATATGCAAATACAGCCGGTGATCTTTTTTCAATCTTATAAACCCTGCATAATTCAAAAACCCCGACAACAGAAAGCAGCATCATTGCCGCCCCTGTTACCGGTCCGCCTAACCAAAGCAGCACTACTGCGAGTGCCACTATTACTATTCCACTAATAAGTCTGGTTTTAAACATTCCTACACTCCACCGAATCTTCTATCTCTGCCGTTATAGTAGTCTATAGCTTTCTGAAGGTCTTCCTTTTTAAAGTCGGGCCACAAAGTATCGCAGAAATAAAACTCACTGTACGATATCTGCCATGGCAGGAAGTTGGATGTTCTGATTTCTCCGCTCGTTCTTATCAGAAGATCGGGATCCGGTACTCCGGAAGTATCAAGTCTTGATGAGATGAAGTCCTCGGTTATATCCTCAAGATTTATCTTACCTTCTTTATAATCTGCCGCAATGCCTGCAACAGCTCATGTTATCTCATCACGTCCACCATAATTCAGGGCAACTATAAAATGAAGTCCTGTATTATTCTTAGTTGTTTCTTCCAGTTCATCTATAGCAGCTATGATATCCTTATCAAGTCTGTCTCTCTTTCCGATAATGCTTACACGCATGTTGTTCTTCATAGACTTATCTATAGATTTCTTAAGAAATTCGCGGAGAATAGTCATAAGTCCTGTTACTTCCTCCACTGATCTCTTCCAATTTTCGGTTGAAAAAGCATATACCGTAAGATACTTTATTCCAAGGTCCCATGCATCCTCTATAATCTGTTCCAGATTATCTGCACCTACCTTGTGTCCGTAATTTCTCGGCATATGTCTTTTTTTAGCCCAGCGTCCGTTACCATCCAGAATGATAGCAACGTGCTGAGGAATCTTATATTCGTCGCTCATTATAATCCTCGGATATTACAATATTTTAATGCTGTGCGCAGTAAACTAAACAGTTAAGATTTCGTTAGTCTTAGCATCTACCATCTTTTCGATTTCGCTGATGTATTTATCAGTAATCTTCTGAATGGTTTCTTCCTGATCTTTCTGCTCATCTTCAGAAATCTCACCGGCTTTGCTCTGCTTCTTTACTGCTTCGTTTGCATCACGTCTTACGTTACGAACTGCAACCTTAGCATCTTCACCTTTTTTCTTGATGTCTTTTGCAAGTTCCTTACGTCTTTCCTCTGTAAGTTCAGGGAAGTTAAGGATTACGTTCTTTCCATCATTGTTAGGTGTGATTCCGAGATCTGATGCAAGAATAGCTTTCTCTATCTCTTTAACCATAGAAGGCTCCCATGGAGAGATCATAAGTGTTCTAGCTTCAGGAACTGTGATATTGGCAACACCCTGCATACCTGTAGGTGTTCCGTAATATTCTACTGTAATTTTATCAAGAATATGAGGATTTGCACGTCCTGCTCTGATTGTTGAATACTCCGCGTTGAGCGAATCAATAGTCTTCTTCATTTTTTCTTCATAATCTGCCATCTTTATATCCTCCTGATACTTGTGTTGTTAATTAGTCTTTATGATTAAATATTCTATATATTTACGCTTCTACAAGTGTTCCTATCTTCTCACCTGATACAGCCTTTATGATAGAATTCTCTTCGTTATGTC
>JAFZXD010000148.1 GCA_017616955.1 Eubacterium sp.
AACCTGCCATGATGTGTTACCATCTTTGTTGTACTTAACCTTTGGAGCTTCTCCACCAAGGTTAGCAGACATTTCTGTACCAAATGTAGAACCAACAGTAGCATTAGATGCAGCAAGTGTATCACCACCATCAGCTGACCATACAACAGATGTTGAATTGAAAGCGCCATAAGCTGCAGCCTCTGAGTAAGCATCCTCATTAGCAAGTGCAGCATTAACAGCTGTGTTAACAGTTTCAGCAGCAGCAACGTCATCAGACTTACGTGACTTATCGATGTATCTGATAAGTGCAGGTGCAATAGCTGCAGCAAGGATAGCCATAATAGCTATAACGATAATAAGCTCAACAAGTGAGAAACCTTTATTCTTCATATTCATATCTCTCCTTTTTCTTTGGATATATAATTTAAATAGTGTATAATACGCCACTCGTCCTGGCGAATTTTACCATATTTAGTAAACGTATTATATTAATAACTATCAACCGCATCGTACATACTGAGGATAGGTGAGTAGATAGCTACGACGATAGCACCTACAACAACAGCCATAACTACGATGATAAGTGGTTCCATAGCTGATGCAAGAGCATCTGTTGCAAGATCGACTTCATCTTCATAGAAGTCTGCAACTTTCTCCATCATGTCTTCGATATTACCTGTCTCTTCTCCGATATGCATCATCTGAGGAAGCATAACAGGGAATATGTCCGCTTCTCTGATAGGTTTTGAAAGAGGAACACCTCTCGATACCTGGACCTTACATTCCTTAATCTTGTCTCTGACAATCTTATTCTTCATAACGTTCGCAGTCTGTTCTATAGCATCAATCATCGATATACCTGATGAAAGAAGTGTAGCAAATGTTCTTGAGAATGTAGCAGCAGCAGTCTTAACATTAAGATTACCAAATATAGGAAGTTTGAGCGCCATACTACCATTAAATTCTTGACCATAGTCTGTTGCCGAGAACATCTTTATCGCGACTATCAATATGATAACAATGAGTATAACTATATACCATCTCGCGACAAGGAAATCCGAAAAGTTAACCAAAAGCTGAGTTGCAACAGGAAGCTTAGCTCCCATTTCCTTGAACATCTCAGAGAATGTAGGAACAACCGATGTAAGCATCAGAACAACTACACCTGTTACTACTACAAGTACAACGATAGGATACATCATCGCACTCTTTATCTTTCCTTCGATATGTCCGTCTTTCTCAAACTGAACAGCCATACGTTCAAAGCAGATCTCCATCTTACCGGATGATTCACCGGCAGCGATCATATTTGAAAGCATAGGTGGGAATACGTCTGAATTCAGCTGCAAGCCGGATGCCAGGGTACCACCCTTCTGAACATGTGTCGAAGCTTCTTCTATAGCTTCAACAAGTCTCTTATTTTCCATACTTGTTGCCAACATATCAAGAGCTGATATAACAGGTACACCCGCTCTAAGTACGGCAGCAAACTGTTTACAGAATACTGATAGATCCTTATTCTTAACCTTCTTTTTAAATAGGTTAAATTCAACATTCTTGCTAGGACCAAATTCTGTAATGTTGATTCCTTCAGCTCTAAGTCTGGACTTAGCAGCCTCTTCGGTATTAGCTTCAATGGTACCTTTTTTAACACGGCCATTGGAGTCCATACCTCTGTAATCATACTTTGCCATATTCTATCCTCCGCCCCTTTTATAGAACTTTTATGTTAAAATTTATATAATTTTACAATAATTGCATCATTATTGCAACACAAATATGAACAAACTATGAACAAAGTTCATGAACATTCTGTGAACATAATGTGAATGCAATCATCGAAATCATATTCCAAATGAATATTTCACTAATTATATTAGTAGAGATTCTTCTTCATTGTCAGCTGATCCTGTGCGTAAAGAAGAGCATTCTCTTTAGAAATCATACCTGTTCTGTACATATCAATCAGGCAGTCATCCATTGTGATCATTCCGACATTTCTTGATGTCTGGATTGAAGATTCAATCTGGTGTGTCTTTCCTTCTCGAATCTGAGATCTGATAGCTGAAGTAGCAAGCATGACCTCAAATGCAGCACATCTTCCATGACCATCTGCAGTCTGGATAAGCTGCTGTGATATAACACCCTCGATAACCATCGCGAGCTGAATTCGTATCTGTTGTTGCTGGTGTGGTGGGAATACGTCGATGATACGGTCTACTGTAGCAGCAGCTCCGATTGTATGAAGTGTTGAGAATACCAAGTGACCTGTCTCAGCAGCAGTAATTGCTATCTGAATTGTTTCAGGGTCACGCATCTCTCCTACGAGAATTATATCAGGATCTTCACGAAGCGCAGCTCTAAGCGCATTATCAAATGAAAGAGTATCCATTCCTAATTCTCTCTGGTTAACTATCGATTTCTTATGTCTGTGAATGTACTCGATAGGATCCTCAAGAGTGATTATGTGATTTGCTGTATTCTCATTTGCTATATTAATAATAGAAGCAAGCGTTGTTGATTTACCGGAACCTGTAGGTCCTGTTACCAGAACAAGTCCTCTCTTCTTCTTATAAAGATCAACAACAGCAGGTGGAAGACCTAACTGATCAGGTCTCGGAATTATAGTATCAATCTTTCTGTAGGCAGCCGCCATATTACCTCTATCCATGTATACGTTAACACGGAATCTTCCCTTCTCTCCGACAGAGTAAGCAAAGTCGCACTCACCTCTATCTTTAAGGATGGCTTTCTGTCTCTCGTTCATAGTCATTCCAATACTCTCTGCAGCTTCTGAAGCTGAAAGAGGCGGAACATCAACCTCCTGGAGTCCACCGTTTATTCTGAACTTTGGCGGTATGCCTACCGCAAGGTGAACATCGGATGCATTCTCGTCAACCGCAAGGCTGAGGAGTTCGTCCATATCTATCATAGTGTGTTTTACCCCCATTCTTTCATGAGTTTTTAAAGATTCTTTACTGCGATATGTCAGCAAGAAAGTTTATAAGTTGCACATTTTTTCATATGCTAGTATATAAGCTTTGGGTTAGAAGTTTATATACTAGTAGTTATCACCTGTGGTGTAAACTATCTTCTTCATCTCTGATATAGAAGTCGTTCCCTTAAGAACGTGTTTTGCAGCCGACATCTTAAGTGTAGACATTCCTTCGTCAAGCGCCTGTTTCTCGATAACGTCTGCAGTAGCTCCCTTTGCAATAACCGCCTGGAGCGATTTGGATACCGGCATCATCTCATAAACACCGATACGTCCTGAATAACCTGTATCGTTACAAAGCGGGCAACCAACCGGTTCGTAAAGTACGATATCATCTTCAGGATCCTCAACTCCGAGAACCACTTTCTCATCTTCATCAGCAAGTCTTGGAACTCTGCACGCAGTACAAAGTCTTCTAACAAGACGCTGAGCTATAACTCCTACCAGAGCATCGCCGGCAACATAAGGTTCGATTCCCATATCAATAATACGGGTAACCGTTGAAGCGGCTGAGTTTGTATGTAGTGTCGAAACAACAAGGTGTCCTGTGATAGCAGCCTGAACCGCTATCTGAGCAGTCTCGCCGTCTCGAATCTCTCCTATCATTATGATATCCGGGTCCTGACGCAGGATAGAACGAAGTGCCGCAGCAAATGTCATCTCCGCTTTTACATTAACCTGAACCTGATTGATACCATTAATATTCGCCTCGACAGGATCCTCAACAGTGATAATGTTAACTTCTTCTTTATTAAGCTCTGAAAGAGATGTATAAAGAGTAGTTGATTTTCCGGAACCTGTAGGTCCTGTAACAAGGATAATTCCGTGAGGGTTACTGAGTATTCCGTCGAATACCTCGATCTCCTCCGGTGTGAAACCAAGTCCGGACTTCGGTTTAGTAAGTCCATCCTTGGATGTAAGTCTCATAACCGTCTTCTCTCCGAACACTGTCGGGAGAATGGAAACACGGACATCAAACTCTTTTCTATCTACTATAATAGTGATACGACCATCCTGAGGTTTTCTCTTCTCAGCTATATCCATACCACCGATGATTTTTATACGAGCACTGATAGCAGGAAGAATACTAAGTTCATACTGCATAACCTGCTTTAATGCACCGTCGATACGGTATCTTACTCGAACATTTGTCTCAAGTGCTTCTATATGAATATCGGAAGCTCTCTGTCTGACTCCACCCTCGATAATCTGATTAACAAGGAGAACGATAGGCGAGTTATCAACTTCTTCTGAGCCTTCATCGTCTTCATCTTCTCCACCGCCCATCTCAAGGATGTACTTATCTGCGGCTTCCATAGCCTCAGCACTTCCGTAATATTTTCCTATTACATTTTCCAGATCATCCTGGAAAGAAAGAAGTGGTTCTACCTGAAGTCCACTGGATATGCTTATATCATCTATAGCCATGAGATCCATAGGATCTGCCATAGCAACCTGAAGCAGATTCGGATTATCCGGTGCAAATCCTATAGGCATAGCCTTATACTTCTGAACCAGATCTTTGGAAACAAGCTTTACAACCGCTTCATCTATCTGAACGGTTTTTATCTCGCAATACTCTATACCCATCTGGGTAGTAAGAACGGTAACAAGCAGCTCTCTGGATATGAATCCCATATCCATGATGATATTTCCAAGCATTCCGCCCTCTTCCTTCTGTCTGACGAGAGCTTGCTGGAGTTCATCCTGTGTGATAGCTCCTGCTTCTACAAGAAGATCACCTATTCGAATCTTCTTTCTGGCACCCGATAATCGCATGCTTTCCTTCTCCTTTTTCAGTAAATTCCAAATGATTTCTTATCAGGGCGTACTTCCCCCAACCCGATTACGTTAACATAAGTATTATAGCATAATGTTTATAATAGTCAAAGAAAAAGAATCAATTTGTGCCATTTCTCCAAATTGAACTAGAACTTGTGGTTTTATGTAACCTAACAAACTAGTTGTTTGTAAAATGTGCACAATTTTGAGCACTATTTTTTAACTATTTTCCTGATGACGAATCCTGTTTTTATGTTTACCAGGTCGGTTTTGACGCCATTTTGTTCCTTTTTATCTTTACAATAGCTATTTGTTTTGAAATAAACTCTGAGTTCCTGTTTTGGATGAGGAGCAGACTCCATTTCATTTCCGTATTCATCCAATATGGATTCTACTATCACCTCCTGATTTGTCCCTCCCGGGATCATTATTTCAAGTTCTTCTCCCACAGAGAATTTATTTTTCTGACTGAACCCTACACTTCCATCTTCGAAGACTTTTTCAATTCTTCCCATATACGTTGCATTCTGTACATAGGTATTGTTATCATATATCTGATCTTCTTCAGATGGTTTTCCGTAATAGAAGCCTCTTGTAAAATCTCTCATGGTGCAGGCTGCTATTTCGTGTTTATAATGTTCAATCTTTGATTCATAGAGTTTCGAATCTGTAAAGTAATCATCTATCGCTTCTCTGTATGTACTTGCAGTTACCGCAACATAGAGATTAGTCTTCATTCTTCCTTCCACTTTAAATGAGTCTATTCCGGCATTGACCAGATCCGGTATCTTATCTACCATACACAGATCCTTAGAATTAAATATATAGGTTCCTCTTTCATCTTCTTCTACCGGTAGATATTCACCCGGACGATTTTCTTCCATCACCACATACTTCCATCTGCAAGGATGCGTGCACGCACCTTTGTTGGCATCTCTTCCTGTGAAGTAGTTAGAAAGAAGACATCTGCCTGAATAAGATATACACATCGCACCGTGCATAAATGCCTCTATCTCCAGATCTTCCGGAATCCTGTCTCTTATATCCCTTATCTCTTTCAGAGAAAGTTCTCTTGCCGCAACAACTCTTGTAGCTCCCATATCATGCCAAAACTTATAAGTCTGATAATTCGTATTATTCGCCTGAGTGCTGATATGAATCTCAGTTTTGCTTCCTTTAAGAATGTCTCTTGCAATGCTGAAAAGTCCCGGATCGGAAATAAGCACCGCATCGACTCCCAAGTTCTTCAACTCCTCATAATAAGGAGCCGCTTTTTCTATATCGTCGTTATGCGCATATATATTAGTAGTAACATATAACTTCACACCATGTTCATGGGTATATCTCACAGCCTCTTCCATATCCTCCTTCGAGAAGTTATCAGCTTTAGCTCTGAGACCAAATCTCTGCCCACCTATATATACAGCATCCGCGCCATAGTCAACCGCCACCTTCAGAGTTTCAAGTCCGCCTGCAGGTATCAGAAGTTCCGGTTTACGTGTGATTGTGTTACTCATTTCTTTTTCCTCATCTCTCTATTTCATATATAACTCACTATATATCATTATTTTATCGTAAATAAAAACTTCCTACAACTGCTATATAGGAAGTTTTTTAAGTCAATTATATACAATTTGTAGTAATTATTTCACAACTGACAGCGCCATTCCATCGGCAACTGATAATATACTCGTCTCAAGCCTTTCGTCATGAGTTATATCATATAGATATTGTCTCATCCTGTCGTGTATAGTTCTGTCTCTTTTCTCAACCAGAAAATGTGATTCAAGAACATCCCCATCTGCTAGGATATTGTCCGTAAGGATTGTTGTTCCGGAATGTGCAAGTTTAAGACACAGTTCAAGATAAGCACTATACTGAGCTTTTGCAGCATCTATAAATATGAAATCATAGTCAGGTACTTTCTGAGATATCATCTCCTCCAGCACTTTAACTGCATCCCCCTTATGCTGTGTGATGCAATGTTCCATCTTCATCATATTTATATTCAGCTCCGCCTGCTTTATTCTGTCTTCATCCAGTTCAATCGTATCTATATGATAGTCCGAACCTTCCAAAACAGATGCCATAACCAAAGTCGAATAACCTACAGCTGTTCCTATCTCCAGGA
>JAFZXD010000149.1 GCA_017616955.1 Eubacterium sp.
ATCGCCGTATTGATCATAGTGCTGTTATAAACCGGTGGTAATGCTACAACAGCCTTCAGCAAGCCCTCTTTTATCAGATTCTTGCGGAAATTTGATAACGCCTTTGACTGGCCAAACATAAATCTCTGTGGAACGATTACAACCAGACGCCCACCATCTTCCATATAATCAATGCCTGCAGCGATGAACAATGCTTCCATTTCTTTACAGGTGTCTGAATCCATCCACTTGTTTGCTCTGTGAAGCTGATAACCTGCCAGTTCCGCACGAGGTCTCATTCCAAACGGAATATCCATGACTACCTTGTTTGCAAATCCGCCCATTCCCATAGCGGTACAGTCTTCCAACATCATCTCGCAGTCAACACCACATAAAATCATGTATAACGAAGAAACCTGCAATGCATATATGTTAAGATCGACTCCATACAGCTTTATATCCTTCTTTCCCTGAATACACTTCATCGCTGAATAACCATATCCAATTGCTCCATCTAAAACAGTATCTCCGTCCTTGATATCTGCGCCAATACTCAGAAGATCTGCTACAGCATTACTGGATATCTTCTCCGCCTTATCTCTTCCATCTTTAGAGGCATAATACAGAATCTGCTGAACATATGGGGCGTATCCATCTTCATCAATTTCAATCTGCGCTGTTGCAGCTACGATGTCCAAGAACGCATTCTTCCATGATTCTTCCTCTGAACGATAAGTTGATAAGACATCCGAAAACAATCCCTCTTTTGCATGATAAGTCTCTTCTAACACCCTTGATGCATTTCGAATGATGTCTATGTCACTTGGTGAAGTCGGATGATATAAAACCTTTGTAAGTGCAACGATAGATGACATATACTCCGGGTTCATGCAGGCATTCTCTTCAACCATCTTCTTCAATCCCATCACGTAAAGCATACAGCCTACATAATTAGAAGCTTCCATTCCCGCGTTATGCCAAATGTTCGCGATATTTGAAATATAGTTTTCAATCTTTTTATAATCAGCCATCTTACTTACCTCCCAATACGGTGTTTAACTTCTCCTTTTCAAGAGAGATGATCTGTTCCATGATTTGTTCCTTTTCGCAAAGGTTCTTGTAATACAGTGCCACCTGCTCCTGCTCTTCTAAAGTAAGAAGTTTAATCTTTGCTTCTTTTACCTTACCAATAGTAAGCATCGGAACCTTTGCACCGCTAACCATTCCCATAACCTGTCTTAAATAAATATCCGAATTGCAGAAGGTTGCCAGATACTCTGATAAAACATTCTTACCGGTGTTGCGGATAATGATGCAGAACGAAGTAATTAAAAGGCCTTCATCTTCCTTGGTTACATATGCTGTATCATATGGAGAGGAAAGCTTTACTACGATGTCACCTTCTTTTGTAAGTTTCTTTTCATCAAACTCTGTTTTGTAATCAACATCGTATAACTCTTCCTGTTCGATCTTCCCTGCCTTAATAGCTTTTGGCGGAATAACCTTTACTGTCCCGATGGCTCTTTCATTTTTCTTTTCATCTGCTTCTATTCTTGATGTAATCTGACCTCCAATAAAGGATAGTCCCTTAATATCACTTAATTTAACTTGTTTGTTCATTTTTATATCCTCCATAGTGTTGATATATTTTTAAATGTTCAAAACCGGTTTGTAAAAGAAATGGCACGGTACCAGTGCCTCTTCCTTTTTGATGATCTCATATTATCATAATGTTCTCTTCTTGTCAATAACATTTTTCAAAAAATCATAATTATTTTTGATATATTTTTTTATGTTCAGTTTTAGTCTTCTATTCTTCGTACTCTTGGCGGTGTCGCGGTCTTCCTCTCAAGCCAAGGCAATGTCGCATTTATCAGCACACAGAACTCAATCAAAACCATAATTACGAGGATTACTCCCTTAACGATGATCCTCACCACGTTGTTTCCTATATGATCTGCCGGAGCCCAAAGCATTGCCGTCATCATGATTACACTTGCCACAGCTGGTGCAAGTGCTGCAATCGGAACATATGATAAGAGGATATACGCCACAAAGAAAACTGCAACTGCAATATATGCTCCCATCGTTCCTACCAGCGGTGCCATCTTCTGATGAACCGGAATGCACCATACGATTGCCGGGATCAGATTTATCATCGGGAACTTAAAGTTCTTTTCGTATTTACTTCTGTTTGTTTCTTCAACAATATACTTTGCCATAATCATTCCTCCGATTACATTGTACCATACATGTCGTGATTTACCTCAGCGGTATAGTAATGATTTATCGTGTTTGGCGCATTATAGAGAGCTGTTGTCAGGTACGCTTTGATATTTGACACCTTGGTTGTGTTATTCTTCATGCAGCCAATGACATATTCCAAATGAGTTGAATTTAGCTTAAGGAACTTACTCTTAACCAGACTGTAAGGATAGTCCTCTCCTGCGATGCGAATTGTCTTACGGGGAACACAGACAACATCACAGATCAGCTGATAGAGTTCATCATACATATCCCTATCCAGCCATTTAGGGTCACTCATCATGATGTCATAATCAATGTTTTCACGAATAAGCTCCATGTATGCTGTAGTTTCATCCATCTGATCCATCCTCGTGATACGGATAGGTTTATCCACACGCTCACCGGATAGACTGATATGATTAGTCTCACTAGAATCTGTATTGTTAAAATCATTATTATTCGGGTCTGAAATCTGTACCACCCCCGGTAAAGAATCCTGACCGGTACCGGTACTACTATCTGACTGGTCTTCCTCGTATACCGGTTCAACACTTATACCGGTCTGATTA
>JAFZXD010000016.1 GCA_017616955.1 Eubacterium sp.
GTGCTTTCTGACTATGCAGAGTTCTGCTATAAATGTACAGACTTCTATCATCCGAATGATGAGGGTGGACTTCTCTGGTCAGATCCTGAAATCGGAGTAGAGTGGCCTATGCCTGAGGGAATGACAGAAGCTGATCTTACACTTTCTGATAAAGATAAAGTATGGGGCGGAATTGCAGCATACAAAGAAGAGAGAGGATTAAACTAATCCGTATTCGCAACATGATAATACGATGATGGATGAAGAAAATGGATAAAAGAAAAGCACTGCGAATAGTTTTCATTCTGTTCGTGGCATTAATAAACGTAATAATATTTTGGAAGATTGACTGGTCAGATATCGATGTAAAAGGCATCTCCTTTGTAGTAGAACTTGCAAGTGATAAGAATGACACGTATCAGATCTATTACTCACATCCGGGTGAAAACTTTGGAGAGGGAGCTCGTAGCGATGCCAAATACAAGGGATGGAGCAGCAAGGGTTCAAAAGATGAAGCCAATGGAGTAGGAGTTCGAAAAAAACTTGTTTTCAGTTTTCCGGCAGATTATGAGAATCTCAGATTCGACTTTGGCGAGAAAACAGGAAGAACAGTTGTCTATGATATGTACTTCGAGATGAATAATCTTAAGTATAGTATTGATCTTCACCAGCTTCAGAAAGAAGAGAATTGTGTATCGATTGCTTCAAGAGATATTATTCCGGGAGATGAAAATGGAGATTATCTTGTTGTAGAAGTAGAAGATGCTGATCCAAACACACTGGTTCAGTTTCATAAGGATGAACTTATAAATGGTTACTACGATGCTAATAAGACAAATACTCTTATATTCAGAATAGTTCTCTGTGTTTTACTTGATCTGATCGCACTGTATATAGTGATGCATTTCTATTCACTGATTGATATTCCTGTTGAAATCTATCAGAATAGAAAGCTTGCACTGAATCTTGCTAAAAATGATTTCAAACAGAAGTTCGCAGGTTCATATCTTGGAATAGCCTGGGCATTTATACAGCCGATAGTTACTATTCTGGTGTACTGGTTTGTATTTACTATAGGTCTTAAGGCCGGTGAGGCTTCGGGATTTCCGTTTGTACTTTTTCTGATAGTCGGAATTGTTTCATGGTTCTTCTTCTCTGATGCGCTCAGTGGAGGAACCAATGCGCTTGTAGAGTATAACTACCTTGTTAAGAAGGTAGTCTTCAATATAGATATACTTCCGTTTGTGAAGGTTACTTCTGCACTTTTTGTACACTTTTTCTTTACGGCATTTGCCATAATCTTATGTACATGTATGTGTTATGTTCCGAGTGTATATGCGCTGCAGATCATCTATTACATGTTCTGTAATATGATACTGGTACTCGGACTTACATATCTTACTTCTGCATTGGTAGTATTCTTTAAGGATCTTGGACAGTTTATTAATATCTTCGTAATCCAGGTTGGTGTATGGCTTACACCTATCATGTGGCAGGCAGAATCGGTTCTCGGACCTCTGCAGCTGAAACTTTTTAAACTGAATCCGATGTACTATATAGTGAGCGGCTTCCGTGACAGCCTTCTTGCTAAGAGATGGTTCTGGCAGGGAGATACACTTCTTTGGACTATATATTTCTGGATGGTAACAACACTGATTTTCGGACTCGGAGTTAAAGTGTTTAGAAGATTAAAGATTCATTTTGCGGATGTATTATAAGTTCGTATTTTATATGAGAAGAAAAAGACTTTATTGAATAAATAGATAGAGAGAAACTATGACAGACGAAATAGCAATTAAGATAAATGACGTCTCAAAACTATATAAGCTATACGACAATCCCAAAGACCGTTTTTGGGAAGCTCTCGGAAGTAAGAAGCAGAAGAAGCATAAGGAGCATTATGCTCTTCGAAATGTTTCTTTTGATGTAAAGAAAGGGGAATGTGTCGGAATCATCGGAACCAATGGTGCTGGTAAGTCGACAATCCTTAAGATCATCACAGGAGTTCTGAATCCTACTGCCGGAGAAGTAAATATCAACGGACGAATCTCGGCGCTTCTTGAGCTGGGAGCCGGTTTTAATCCGGAATATACCGGTATTGAGAATGTATATCTCAATGGTTCTATGATAGGTTTCAGCAGAGAAGAGATAGACGCAAAGATGGATGATATACTTGCATTTGCGGATATCGGAGATTTTGTTCATCAGCCTGTTAAAACATACTCATCGGGAATGTTCGTTAGACTGGCATTTGCAGTTGCGATAAATATCGATCCAGAGATACTTATAGTCGATGAGGCGCTTTCGGTTGGAGATGTTTTCTTCCAGGCTAAATGCTTTAAGAAGTTTGAAGACTTTAAGGCAAATGGAAAAACAATCCTTTTCGTTAGCCACGATCTATCAAGTATAGAGAAATACTGTGATAAGGCTATACTGCTTGACCATGGAACTAAGGTCGGAGAAGGAACTCCGATTGAGATTATAAATAAGTATAAGAAACTTATGACCGGAATGACCATCGAGGAGATCGAGGAGAAAGAACGAGAGAAGGAACAGCTCAGTTCATCCGGAAAAGATAAGAATAAGAAAAATAAAAAGAATAAAAAAGAAAAAACTGTTAAGGCAGATGTTGATACAGAAAAGAAGAAGGATAAGTCGATTGAAAGTATAGATACAACCGAGCTTATCAAGAACTATTCGGAAGATGAAACATGGAAGTCTCACTTCGATATAAATCCTAACCTGGATGAATACGGAGATATGAAAGCAAAGCTTGTGGACTTTGCGATAGTGGATGAATTTGGTAATCTGACATCTACACTTATCAAAGGTGACAGATTCAAGTTGATGTCCAAGGTTAAGTTTAACGAAGATGTTGACGATCCGATATTTACATATACCTTTAAAACACTTAAAGGACAGGACATAACCGGAACCAACACCATGTATGAAAAGGCCAGCATAGGAAGAGCTCATGCCGGTGAAGAATACGTGGCAGAGTTCGAACAGGAGATGAACCTCCAGGGAGGCGAATACCTGCTGTCAATGAGCTGCACGAGCTTCGTAGACGGAGAACTGGTAGCACATGACAGATTATATGACGTTCTTAATATAACAGTTGTTTCAAACAAAAATACTGTTGGATTCTATGACATGAATTCAAAGGTTACCGTTTCCAGAGTAGATAACAAATAATTATTGGCACGTCTGCTTGCAGAACGGGACATATAATTATTTGTTATCGTAGCGAGTGAAACGAGCGACCTGCCCCGAACATGATGCGAGGAGGCAATGATTTGCAAAGCAAATTGTTGCCCTGTGCGAAGCTCAGACTCGCAGAATGAATTCGTGGGCAGGTACTCTGGAAACAAAAAGGTAATTAATACATAGGTAAAAATATGAACATTTACGACGACATTTTAAACATCGTAAAAAATGAAAATGATTTTGAAGAATTCCTCACGTCGAATAGCGAATGGGAGTATATCTACAATCTCTCCAATATTCGAAGGAATCTTCTGGACTGGTATGAATTCCATAAGGACGCTGAGCTTCTGGAAATAGGAGCTGAATGCGGCGCTCTTACGGGACTTTTTCTTGAGCGCGTTTCCAAGGTGGTTTCGTATGAAGAGGATGAGAAGAAGGCGGAGATATTAAGGGAAAGATTCGGTAAAAATGAGAACCTGACCGTTCTTACATCCGGTCTTTGTGAATTGTCTGAAACTTATTCGGAAGGATTCGATTATGTGACTGTTATCGGAAGACCAACGTTTGATCTGATAAAGAAAGCAATAGGATTCCTGAAACCGGGTGGAACGATAATAGTAGCGTGTGACAATAAGTACGGAACATCCAGATGGTCAAGTGATATAGATCAGGAGAAATATTCCAGAAGCAGTCTTGTGAGTGCCATTAAGTATTCCGGAGCGGATAAGAATTTCAGTGTTTATTATCCGGTACCGAATTACATCCTGCCGATGGAGATATATTCAGAAAATAGACTGCCTAAAGCAGGTGATATAAGAGACGTATATCCGAATTATATAGAAGGGAAATACGTTGTATTTAATGAGAACAGAACTATAGATTCTCTGATAGAAGATGGAATGTATGAGCAGTTTGCGAATTCATTTCTGATGATCGGGAGTAAAAGCGAATAATGAGTGAACTACTATATGCAAAGTACAACTCAATAAGAAAACCTCAGTATCAGCTGGCAACGTTCATCAGACAGGACGGAGACAGAAAGTTTGTAGTTAAACATCCGATAGTTTCAAAGGCAAAGTATCAGATGGATGCAATAA
>JAFZXD010000150.1 GCA_017616955.1 Eubacterium sp.
GTCTTTTGCTTCCAAAGCACTTCCTTTGCAATCGATATTAAGCGTTCCACTGTTTACTGTAAGTGTATCCTTGCAGCTTATGGCATTATCTGATGATGATATCTTCAGAGTACCGGTACCTTCTATATCCAGATCATCCTTTGAGTAGATAACTGCATCAAGCTTAGTATCGCCGTCCGTTTCAAATGTACCGGATACGATAAGTGTATTCTCTTCTCCTGTTGCATTTATTTTTACCTTGTCTGCACTTTTCACATATATGCATGGAGTTGAATCATTTGTGATCGACACACCATCAAGGGTAATCTCTACTTCATCTTCATCACCTGCTTCGACATATATCGTAGCGTTGCCGGCACTTCCGGATACTACGTAGTCACCTGCTTTATCGATAGTAATGTCTTCTCCATCTTTGAGAACTATCTTTTCATCATTTTCTTTTGTTATATCTGTTTTATTATCTGATAAATTGGCCGAAGCGACAGTTTCTGTATCCGCTAAAGAAACCTGTGAAGTTTCTGTTGAACTGTTGGAACTTTGCAGCGAATCGATTCCGTTGCAGCCTGTCAACATCCCCATCATTACTACAGCAACTCCACCGGTTATTATATTTCGCGTATATTTTCTTGTATATCTTTTACCATATTTATATCTCATAACCATACTCCTTTCATATTACAGACTATCCAAACTATCTACTTTTCTGCCGAGACTTATATCCAGATTTCCATTTCTTGTTCTTAATTCATCCAGGAAGGCTTTTGTTGAAACTCCACTTTTTAATACTACATCTAATGTGAGCTTGTATAAGCTGCCCATATTGCTTGTTTTCACTTCTTCGTAAGAGTAAACCGTCAAGTATTTATCAAAAAGATCTTCGAACTTACCTTCATAATCCAAGTTCTCCGGAACCATGATCTTTAATAATCTATGCTTATCCTCTAAACCACCGAATCCACTTATATTGAGTATCAGATTCAGCAGTGAAATGACCACCGTAATCAGAATAGCTACACCAATATAGCCCATGCCTGTTGCAAGTCCAACAGCCATTGCCAAGAATACGCTTGTGATTTCCTGTCCTCTACCCGGTGCCGATCTGAATCTCACCAGACTAAAGGCACCCGCAACTGCAACACCAGCTCCGATATTTCCATTTACAAGTATTATTACAAGTTCAACTATTGAAGGAAGAAGAACAAGTGTTATGGAAAAGCTCTTTGAACATTTGTTTTTTATGGAATAAGCGCAGGCGATAATAAATCCACATATAATCGAAGTCAGCGTCACAACTGCAAACTCTGTACCAGTAAACCCTTCTTCTGTCAGAATTGTATTAAATAAACTATTAAGCATAAGCAATCACCTCTTTTCCATATGGTTCATTATTTTCTTTTACCACTGTTGATGTATTAATATATCTACTAATCATATCTACATATCCACGTCCGTATTTTGAGAATGATGATGGAAATATACTCAGCTCACTTAGTTTAGTTGCGATTTCCATAGGCATGGAATTTGTAACCTTTATTTCCATCAAGCGCTGTCCGTTCTTTAGAATTGGATTTCCTGTTTTACCAGATCTGAGATCCATATCATCGTTTGACCATTCTATATCCTTATCAAATGTAATCCTTAGTTCCGGATTATTTATCCCGACCATTGCAACCCTGTCGTAACATATCTTCATCGAAGGACTTAAGTCCTCATACATATTTATCATCCCTTCAATCTCTTTGGATATCTGAGAATCATCTATCGGCTCACCTTCATTTACCAGATAATCAAATGCATTTCTATATGTTCCGCCTATCCTACGTTTATAAACAACTCCATCGTACTTCTTTTTTATCTCGATAAAAGCGCTAGTGCCATCTTCCGTAGTCCCGTAAGTTCTAAGTCTTAGTTTTTCTTTGTATATTGGTTTCTCAAGAGATGTTCTGATCAATCTGTAGTCAGGAGTATCGAAGTATATGTTGTTTATCCTTGTCTCTCCGTATTCGTCAACTCTCGCAATACCTTTAAGAAATGAAAGTAGCTCTATATACTGTTCTTCTGACAAAAGATACTTTATTTCGGTTCTTTTAAAAACATCTATATATTCACCCATGGTACTGCCTCCTCTCTCTTTTTGTTTTTCATATAATAATCAGCCAACCTTAAACGAAAATTAAAAAAGCGAATATTTTTTATGACTTAACACTCACTCTTGACCGAGTGGACATCTTCGTGTAGAATACACTTTGCATGTCCTCGTAGCTCAGCTGGATAGAGCGACCGCCTCCTAAGCGGTAGGTCGGAGGTTCGAATCCCCTCGGGGACGTACATAAAAAAGCAAGGCAATTCAGCCTTGCTTTTTTCGTATTTCACATTTTTTAGTCAACTAAAAAGTTCTAATTGATCTAATAATTTGCCAGTTCGCTCTTGTTTGATACAATAATTATGTATGCACCATTTTTCAGCTGTTTCATAACCGACACCATATCACTTTCCTCAAGACTGACACATCCGGCCGTCTCCCAGCTGTTGATACTCTTGCAATGAAGGAATATAGCTGCTCCTCTGCCGTAAACCGTAGGATTACGATTGAAGCCTATATTCATTGCATACTTGTACTGATAATAATCTATAAGATGTTCACCTTCTATCGGTGTACTGCTCTCTACCCATTTATTGTAATTTTCAGGTCCCTGAGACCAGTATGAATTCTCGGTTATATTCCTATATTTCATCTTTGTTCCCGGATTAGGAGCAGTACCAAATGCAAGCGTAAATTTATATGAACCCTTCGGTGTTGTTCTGCTTCCCGCAACTCTTGTTTCGGGATCACATAATCCGTTGGAACCATATCCGCAGTACATCTTCTTTCCGCGTTTCCAGGTTCCATCCTTCTTCTTTTTCCATACAATAAGAGAGTGGTCAACAACTGTAACGATCTGACTCGTCTTGGTAGCTGTCACACTTTCCTTTACATATTCGGCAAGAGTCTTATCGTCTATCCATTTACCGGTAGAATCAAATTTATACTTACCAACTTTTTCCGACACGGCCATCTGACCATTTGACTTCAGATAGTACCAAGCTCCACCGAACTGTATCCACTTATTCTTGCACATATATCCTATTGGGTCAAAGAAATACCACTTACCGTTTATCTTAAGCCATCTATCCTTTGGATACCATGAACCGGATTGAAACCATTTGCCCTTTTTATTCTTCTTCCAGGCACCGTTCCATGCGCTGTCAACCCAGCCATCTGCATCCAGCCAATAACCGTCTATATATTCATTACGAGCACGTGAACCATCACTGTACTCGAACCATCTTCTGCCACCGGTCTTCTTCCATTTACCGAGAGATGCCTTCACTCCCACCTCTACGGAATCTTCAGAATCAACTTCGATATATTCTCCTGCTGCCTTTACAGTATTTAGTCCTACAGACATCCCATCCAAAACAAAAAGAAATGCCAAAGGTATCAATAGTTTCTTTATTCTTAGCATAAAAGCCCCCTTTTTATACTTATACATCTTACTGATGTTTATTCATTACTGTTTAAGATATTCACACGCCTGTGTTGCAGCGATAGCTCCATCCGCACAAGCTGTTGTTACCTGTCTGAGAGTCTTGGCACAGCAGTCTCCTGCCACAAAAACTCCCGGTGTCTTAGTTCCGCAATTCGGATTCTGAACAAAGTATCCTCTATCATTAATCTCTGCAAGTTCTGCAAATGCATCATTCTCCGGTACAAGTCCGACAGCAAGAAATACTCCGTCACACTTTGCAACCTTTGTTTCTCCATTTTCCTCATATTTCACACCTGTAAGCACACCACCGTCTACTTCATATCCAAGTATCTTTGTACCAACATGTGTTTCAACTTTATCACTTGAAAGAAGCTGATCCTGCAACTTCTTATCAGCTGTAAAATATGGCATATCCTGAAGTACAGTAAGATGATTTACGATATCCACAAGGAGATTCGATTCAACAAATGCGGAGTTACCTCCACCGATCATTACAACATCCTTATCCCTGTAGAAATCACCGTCACATACAGCACAGAAACTGATTCCATTTCCGATAAGATCCTCCTCACCTTCGAGTCCGAGAACCCTGTGAGTTGTTCCTGTAGCAAGTATCACCGAACGACCTTCATAGCTTCCGCCTTCAGCAGTTTCAACAGTAAATATATCACCTGACTTCGTCACAGACTTAACTTCCTCAAGAGTAACTTCCGCTCCCTGAGCCATAGCCTGATCCAACATCTTGTCAGCAAATACATCACCACTTATACTCTCAAATCCAGGTATATTCTCAACCTTCGGAGAATTAACAATCTGTCCTCCGAAAACCGATCTCTCTATCACAAAAACAGACTTCCCACTTCTCAATCCATAAACAGCAGCAGTCAGACCTGCCGGACCACCACCTACTATAATAATGTCGTACATATCGCTATCCTTTCATGTTACTATCTATTCACTACTAAATCATAACACACTCTTTATAATATGTCATTTATGCTTCCTTCTCAACCCCCCTATATTCTTTCCCCTCTTTCTCTCACTTAAATTGTGCCTCGAGAAAGTTCGTTAAAGCGATGTACGAAAGATGCTTGCAAGTCCATAAGGGTCGCGGCGCTTAACGATTCATGAGCACAAAGTGCGAAGTGAGAGTTTAGCGAGCGAAGCCAATGGCGAAGTAGCCGTTCTGATATGTGCAAGACAGCAGCATATATGACTGCTGGCTGCACAATTAAAATATAAAATGCCATCCCGAGCGAAAGTCTTCACCCAGAATGACATTTTATATATATCCTACATCCTTTTCACTTTTCGTTCTTACAGGCTGTGTGCCTTGAGCCACTCAGCCGCCGCATTGTCTCCAACATATCTTGTTCCATCCGGATCAATGATAGTCGGTGTCTGCTGAATATTAAGCTCTCTTGCGATATCCATATTCTCTGAACAGTTTACTTCGTTGTACTCAACTTTAGATATCTTGAATCTCTGCTCAGCGCCCTTACACTTTGGACAATGATCCTTAACATACATTGTCGGAACATCTGAAGTTCTTACCGATGAAGATACGTCTTCCTTGGAAGCTGTCTCTGTCTTAGGAGCATTGTTCTTCTCGATGTCTGCGTCTGTATAATTTGGTGCTATGGTCTTAACAGGACCTGTATGTGTAAGTTTGCTTGCGCTTATCTTATAAACCTGACGATCCTTGTATTCCTGTGTCTTACCATCATTCCAGTTCTGGATTGGACGATAGTAACCTGTTATACGGCTGTATACCTCTGTCTTCTCGCCACACTCAGGACACTCAAATACTTCGCCGGTGATATATCCATGATTCTTACATACTGAATATGTAGGTGACATTGTGTAATATGGAAGTCTGTAATTCTCTGCGATCTTACGAACAAGATTTGCAGCAGCTTTCCAGTCAGGAAGCTTCTCACCGAGGAATGCATGGAATACAGTTCCTGATGTATAAAGTGTCTGAAGATTATCCTGAACATCAAGTGCTGTAAATATATCTTCTGTATATCCTACAGGAAGATGTGATGAGTTCGTGTAGTAAGGAACTCCGTTCATATTTGCTGTGATGATATCAGGGAACTGCTCCGTATCATGCTTAGCAAATCTGTATGTTGTAGACTCAGCAGGTGTTGCCTCAAGGTTGTAGAGGTCACCGTACTTCTCCTGATAATCACTGAGACGATCTCTCATATGATTCAGAACATCTATAGCAAACTTCTGTGTTGCTTCATGTGTAAGATCTTGTTTAAGCCATTTAGCATTAAGTCCAACTTCGTTCATTCCGATAAGACCAATAGTTGAGAAGTGGTTGTTAAATGTACCAAGATATCTCTTAGTATATGGATAGAGACCAAGATCAAGAAGCTTTGTGATAACCTGTCTCTTAGTATGAAGTGATCTTGCAGAGATATCCATGAGATAATCAAGTCTCTCGTAGAAATCAGCTTCATCCTTTGCAAGGTATGCAATACGAGGAAGGTTGATAGTAACAACTCCGACAGATCCTGTTGACTCACCGCTTCCGAAGTAACCACCTGACTTCTTACGAAGCTCACGAAGGTCAAGTCTGAGTCGGCAGCACATACTGCGGACATCACTTGGTTCCATATCTGAATTAATGTAATTTGAGAAGTATGGAGTACCATACTTAGCTGTCATCTCCAAGAGAAGCTTGTTGTTCTCTGTCTCGCTCCAGTCGAAATCCTTAGTAATAGAATATGTAGGGATAGGATACTGGAATCCACGTCCGTTGGCATCAC
>JAFZXD010000151.1 GCA_017616955.1 Eubacterium sp.
CTGACTTTACCTGGAATTGGAATCATTTCAGCGGAATTGACTGGGATAAGGATGTGTCAGGCAAGTTCGATTACCTGATGGGGCATGATATAGATTTTAATAACAGAGATGTGTTTGAAGAATATGTAAAGTGGGCAGTTTGGTATGTAGATATCACAGAGGTCGATGGTTTTACACTCGATGCGGCACAGCATATACCTGCCTCATATTACAGAGATTTTCTTTTTAAGGTAAGAGAAAATACAGGTAAGGAATTGTTCACGGTTGGTGAATACTGGCATGGAGATGTCAGAGTGCTTACCGAATATCTTGAACAGACCAAATCAGAGGCATCACTATTTGACGTGCCCCTGCATTATAATCTGTATCATTGTTCAAAGGCTCGAGGTTCTTATGACCTTAGAACTATTTTGGACAATACTCTTATGCAGGAGAATCCGATCAAGGCTGTTACATTTGTTGATAATCATGGTACTCAGCCGGGACAGCCGATGGAAAGCTTTGTTGAAGAATGGTTTAAGCCTATGGCTTATGCACTCATACTTCTCAGAAAAGAAGGTTATCCTTGCGTATTCTATGGCGATTACAAGGGAATACCGCATAGTAATATCAAAGCTAAGAAACAGATCTTGGATAAGCTTATGAAGCTGAGAAAAACCAAGGCTTACGGTGTGCAGCATGATTACTTTGATGATCCGGACTGTATAGGCTGGACCAGAGAGGGTGACAGACAACATAAAGATTCCGGACTTGCGGTCATGATATCCGATGGCAAGGGCGGAACAAAGAGAATGTATATAGGTAAACAATTTGCAGGAGCTCATTTCTCTGATGCTATGGGTAATGCAAAATACAATATTAAGATAGATAACGACGGATGCGGAAACTTCTATGTAAACAGAGGTGATGTGGCTGTCTGGGTTCGTAAGGAACCTAAATAATTCCGGAAGGGGAGAGGAATGGCGAAAACCATAAGAACAGAAGCGGTAGATGACTTCTTTGATGCGATAATGACTCTTAAAACAAAAGAAGAATTCTATCAGTTTTTTGAAGATATATGTACAACAAATGAGGTATTATCAATAGCTGAAAGGCTTGAGGTTGCAAAACTTTTGCATCAAAATAAGACATATGTAGAGATTGCTAAGCAGACCGGTGCGTCTACAGCAACAATAAGCAGAGTCAACCGTTCTATGGATGGAAACGGAAGTTATGATTTTGTATTTGAGAGAATGGGTATCTCAAAAGAGAAGGAGTGATAGATAGGTGGACTCGAGTTCCATAGTACAGTTAGTATTTCTTGTGGTGCTGCTTGCTTTGTCCGGCTTTTTTTCGTCGGCAGAAACTGCGCTTACCACAGTAAGTTTGAATAAGTTGAAAACAGTTGTGGATGAAGGTGGAAGAAGAGGTCGAGCTGCAAGGAGAGTTATCCTGATGCGAGAAGATTCTTCGAAGCTTTTATCTACTATCCTTATAGGAAATAATATAGTGAATATATCAGCGTCCGCACTTATGACTTTGCTCTGTACAAAATTATTCGGAAGCAGTTATGTGGGAGTGGCTACCGGTATACTCACGTTTTTTATTCTGATATTCGGAGAGATAACTCCGAAAACTTTGGCCAGTCTGAATAATCTCAGTATGTCACTGTATTTTTCATTTCCGATATATATACTGATGATAATTCTTACACCTGTGATCAGTATATTGGATAAGATATGCAGGGGTATTTTCAGAATTCTCAAAGTTGATCCGGACAAGAATCCGGAACAGATGACTGAGAGTGAACTCCTTAAGATTGTTGATGTCAGCAGTGAAGAAGGAGTCATCGAGAATACTGAGAAGCAGATGATAACAAATGTGGTTGACTTCGGAGACGCTATATCCAAGGAGATTATGATCCCTAGAACGGATATGGTTTGTCTGGATGTGGAGTCGACTTATGAAGAGCTGATGAATGTCATAGAAGAGGAGAATTATTCGAGAATTCCTCTTTATGAAGAGTCAAAGGATCATATCGTCGGTGTTCTTTATGTCATGGATATCCTTCTTAAGCAGGAAAAGCTGAAGAAAGGCGAGTTGAGAATCCGTGATATCATGAGAGAACCGGTTTTTGTTTATGAGTATCAGCGTACAGCTGAGCTTTTTGCTGATATGAAGGTTTCATCCGTGACTATGTGTATAGTTCTGGATGAATACGGTGTGACAGCGGGACTCATCACCATGGAAGATCTGATAGAAGAGATAGTTGGTGATATCAGAGATGAGTTTGATGAGCATGAAAAAGAGTGGATCAAGGAGATCAGCCCGGGACATTATGATGTTGACGGTGCGGTGAGACTTGACGATCTGAATGATGCGATCGGAACCAGCCTGGAATCTGACAGTTATGATTCCATCGGTGGTTTGATGATAGAACTTCTTGACCGTCTGCCTGAAGAGGGAGACATGGTCAGAACCGGAGATACGACGCTGAAATGTGGTCGTGTTGAAAGAAACCGAGTAGAAAGGGTTGATGTTATCACGTCAATCTATTAAAATGAGGCTTCGGTATGTGATAGGGAACAGGAATGGATAAGGAACGTAGTGAATTAAAAAAAGAGATAAGAGAAAAACTCCGTTTGGATTTTATAGTTCCGGATGATATACCTGATATGGATCTGTACATGGAACAGCTTACGGGCTTCATGGAAGAGCATTTGAAGAACAATCTTCGAAGTGAAGAAGATAAGATCCTGACGAAGGCGATGATCAATAACTATACCAAGAACAGGCTTGTTCCGCCACCGGAGAAGAAAAAGTATGACAGAGATCATCTGATCCTTCTGATATATATTTATTATCTGAAACATGTTGTTTCGATTGAAGATATCAGAAAGATTATGAAACCTCTCGTTGGAGAAGATATGGACAGCGAGAAGCTGTTTGAAGTATATACTAAAACCTTCGAGATGGAAAAACCCCAGTATTTCAATATAGAATCAAGTGTCGTGAAGGCTGCACCGATAACCGATAAGAAGATTCCGAAAGAGGATGATGAATATCTCAACAAGCTGTTGTTCATCTTCCTGCTGGGATATGACATTTACAGCAAGAAACGACTGATTGAAAAACTTATAGAAGAGCTTCCTTCGGATTGACAACGAAGTGAAGATGCATGAAGAAGTAAAATAATCTAAAATGAGGAGATAAATATGATAAGCGCAAACAACATTTCCCTGAGATTTGGGAAGAAAGCTCTTTTCGAGGATGTAAATATTGTCTTTACCCCGGGCAATTGTTACGGACTTATCGGAGCAAACGGAGCAGGCAAATCTACATTTCTTAAGATTCTTTCAGGACAGCTTGAGTCAACAACCGGTGATGTAACTATGGATCCGGGCGAGAGACTTTCTGTTCTTGAGCAGGATCACTTTAAGTATGATGAATATAGTGTACTTGATACAGTTATCATGGGTAACCAGAGACTGTATGAGATAATGAAAGAGAAGGATGCAATCTACGCAAAAGAAGACTTCTCTGATGAAGATGGAGTAAGAGCCTCTGAACTTGAGGCTGAGTTCGCCGAGATGGACGGATGGAATGCTGAAGTTGATGCAGCAACACTCCTTAACGGTCTCGGTATCGAAACAGAAGATCATTATTCTATGATGAAGGATCTGGATGGTAACAAGAAGGTCAAGGTTCTTCTTGCAAAAGCTCTTTTCGGTAATCCTGATGTACTTCTTCTCGACGAGCCTACAAACCACCTTGATCTTGATGCTATTGCATGGCTTGAAGAGTTCCTTATTAACTTTGAGAATACGGTTATAGTTGTCAGCCATGATAGATATTTCCTTAATAAGGTATGTACACATACTGCGGATCTTGACTATGGAAAGATTCAGATCTATGCAGGTAACTACGACTTCTGGTATGAGTCAAGCCAGCTGATGATCCGTCAGATGAAGGAAGCTAATAAGAAGAAGGAAGAACAGATTAAGGAGCTGAAGGAATTCATAGCCAGATTCTCTGCAAATGCTTCTAAGTCAAAGCAGGCTACTTCGCGTAAGAAAGCACTTGAGAA
>JAFZXD010000152.1 GCA_017616955.1 Eubacterium sp.
ATACCTTTCGGATTACCTGTTCCGGGGTCTATAGTATTTCTCGTAAACTTTATGGTTCCGTCAGGATTATATTCGTTTGGTCTCTTCCTGCGCATCTGTTTTGCTTTAACAAACTTCTGCCTTCTCCTTATATCCGAGATTGAAGGAGCATATTTGCTCTTCATAAGGAAGAAATACAGAAAATAATTCGCAACCGAACAGAAAACGATAATTCTTGTAAAGAATCCGCCGGTAGCAAAATAGAAAAGCAGGATCGCCAGATCTACATATGCCAGATACTTCATCTTAAGCGGAATAACAAAGTACAGATAAACCGTATTCTCTCCTCCGACAACCGTAAATGCCAAAAAGATACTCATCAGAAGAAGTCTTGTTATCATAAGACCGGCACTAACAGAATCCTGAATATCCATATAGTGGAGTGTAGCATTCGGACTCCACACATAGTAGTAATACGATCCGATAAGCACGCATATATTTGTAAAAAGGGCTCCACCGATCACATACAGATTGTAAATGAATCTGCCCCAGTACATTTCCAGAGAACGTCCCAGCCAATAATAAAACAAAAGATTTATGGGGAGAAAAAGAATCGATAATCCCGAGCTCAATTCATATGGAACTGTAAAGATCCACGTAAACAGTCTCCAATACTGATGTTTTAAAACGATGAAACTCGGAATCAAAATGAGCTGTTCATACACTCCGGGAGCAGCATATCTTATAACGTAACCAACAATAATACATACAATAGTAACCATATACAAGTATGGTATCGTAAACCTTCCCAAATGTTTTTCCAGCTTATTAAGTGTTTTCATTATAAATCCTCTTACTACAAGTCTTTCTTTTAAACATACAAAGTAAATTATACGACACAAGTATATAAAACACAAGGCAAGCTTATAAAAATAAAAAAGAAAAATTTGAAATAAATCTACTACTGCTATATAATGTTCTTTCGAAGAAAAATCATAAGGAGTGTCAGAAGTTGAAACATTTAGGAATTGATATCGGATCAACAACCGTTAAGGTAGCGGTTATAGATGAGAAAAACAACATACTATACAGTGAATATAAAAGACATTTTGCTAAAATCAAAGAAACACTCAAAGAACTGCTGGAAAATGCCATCCAGTCTATCGGTGATACCGAAGTTGCTGCTGACATCACAGGTTCCGGCGGACTCGCACTTTCAAATGTAATAGGAATACCTTTCGAGCAGGAAGTAGTTTGTGTATCTACTGCTCTTAAAACATTTGCACCCAAAACTCAGGTGGCTATCGAGCTTGGTGGTGAGGATGCAAAAATCATATATTTTTCTAAAAACGGTATCGAACAGCGTATGAACTCAGTTTGTGCCGGTGGTACAGGCTCATTTATCGATCAGATGGCAGCACTTCTTATGACAGATGCATCCGGTCTTAACGAGCTTGCAAAGGATTACGATACCATCCACCCTATCGCTGCTCGTTGCGGTGTATTTGCCAAAACTGATATCCAGCCACTTATAAATGAAGGAGCTACAAAGCCTAATCTGTCTGCTTCTATCTTCCAGGCTGTTGTAAATCAGACTATATCAGGTCTCGCATGCGGAAAACCTATCCGTGGTTACGTAGCATTCCTCGGTGGACCTCTCCACTTCCTGGATCAGCTCCGTGCCAGATTCGTAGACACTCTTAATCTAGATGATGAACATGCTATCATTCCGGATAACTCACACCTTTTCGCAGCCAGCGGTGCTGCTCTTCATGCAGATGACTCAAATACAGTCATGCTTTCAGAGCTTGCTGCAAAGCTTACTCCTGAACTCAAGATAGAGATGGAAGTAAATCGTCTCGATCCTCTGTTCAAGAATGATTCAGAGTATAACGAGTTCACAAACCGCATGTCTAAATACAAGGTTAAAAGAGGAAACCTCGCTGATTACAAAGGAAATGTATTCCTCGGTATCGACGCAGGTTCAACTACAACAAAGCTCGCTCTTATTGGTGAAGAAGGCGAACTTCTGTATGATTTCTACAGTAACAATAACGGAAGTCCCGTTAATACAACTATAAAGGCTCTGAAGGAGATATATTCACTTCTCCCATCAACAGCCAAGATTGCAGGAAGCTGCTCTACAGGATACGGAGAAGCTCTTCTTAAGTCTGCTTTCAATCTGGACTACGGCGAAGTTGAGACTATCGCTCACTATACTGCCGCTGCTTTCTTTGACCCTAAGGTTGATACAATCCTCGATATCGGTGGTCAGGATATGAAATGTATCAAAATCAGAGAAGGTGTTGTAGACAACGTAATGCTCAACGAATCATGTTCTTCTGGATGTGGTTCATTTATAGAAACATTTGCAAATTCCCTTGATTACAAGGTTCAGGATTTCGCCAAGATTGCTCTCTATGCAAAGAGCCCTATCGACCTCGGTTCAAGATGTACGGTATTCATGAACTCAAAGGTTAAACAGGCTCAGAAGGAAGGAGCTACTGTTGAGGATATATCAGCTGGTCTTGCTTATTCCGTAATCAAAAATGCCCTTCTCAAGGTTATCAAGCTTACAGATCCTAAGCAGCTTGGTTCTCAGATAGTCGTTCAGGGTGGTACATTCTACAACGATGCTGTTCTGAGAGCATTTGAGATAGTATCCGGCGCAAAGGCTATCCGTCCTGACATCGCAGGTATAATGGGTGCATTCGGTGCTGCTCTTATAGCAAGAGATAATTATTCCGAAGGATTCGAATCTACTACTCTTCCAAGTAAAGACGTAGAAGAACTTACATACGAAACACAGATGGCACGTTGCGGCAAATGTACAAACAACTGCCTTCTTACTATAAATAAATTCACAGGTAACAGAAGATTCATCACAGGAAACAGATGTGAACAGGGTCTCGGTCTTAAGAAGAATGCCGAAAACCTTCCTAACCTGTACGAGTATAAGTTCAACCGTGTATTCGGATATGAACCACTTTCAGCCGAAGAGGCAACTCGTGGTGAGATTGGCGTACCAAGAGTTCTTAACATGTATGAGAACTATCCGTTCTGGTATACATTCCTTACAGAACTCAAGTACAGAGTTATTCTGTCACCTAAGTCAGACAAGAACATATATCAGCTGGGTATCGAATCTATCCCAAGTGATACAGAATGCTACCCTGCAAAGATAAGCCACGGTCACGTTATGTGGCTTGTTAAGAACGGACTTAAGACTATATTCTATCCATGTATTCCATATGAGATGAACGAGACACCGGACGCAAATAACCATTACAACTGTCCTATCGTTACATCTTATTCAGAGAATATTAAGAATAACATGGAAGAACTTGAAACTGAACACATCACTTACATTCGTCCTTTCCTGGCACTTGATAACAAGCTTGCCCTTAAGGATCGTATGTTCAGAGAGTTTACCAAGTATACAGATGTAACTCGTGAAGAGATCAGCAATGCCATAGATAAGGCTTACGAAGAGGCTGAAAAGGTTAAACAGGATGTTCGTAAGAAAGGCGAGGAAACGCTCAAGTATCTCGAAGAGAATGGTAAAGTCGGAATCGTTCTTGCCGGAAGACCATACCACGTTGATCCTGAGATCAATCATGGTATTCCTGAGCTTATTAATTCATACGGAGTTGCTGTACTTTCAGAAGATTCAATCTCCCACCTCGGAGATGTCGACAGACCTCTTATCGTATCAGACCAGTGGATGTACCATTCAAGACTTTACAAAGCTGCAAACTACGTTAAGACCAAGACCAACCTTGAACTCGTACAGCTCTTCTCATTTGGTTGCGGACTGGACGCTGTTACAACAGACTGCGTAAAGGATATACTTTCAAATTCAAATAAGATATATACAGTATTAAAGATAGATGAGGTTTCAAACCTCGGAGCTGCCCGTATCCGTATACGTTCACTTCTTTCAGCTATGAAAGTCAGAGAGAAAAAGCAGTTTAAGCCTATCGATTGTTCGACTGCACTTAACAGAGTCGAATTCACAAAGGATATGCGTGAAGACTATACAGTACTCTGTCCTCAGATGTCACCGATACATTTTAAGATGCTTCAGGCTGCAATGAGACATTTCCATGTAAACTTCGTAATGCTTCCTGACGCTCAGAAGTCTACTATCGACGAAGGTCTGAGATTCGTTAACAACGATGCATGCTATCCTTCAATTATCGTTGTAGGACAGCTTATGGAAGCTATCGAGTCAGGCAAATATGACGTAAACAAACTGGCAGTCGCAATAACACAGACCGGTGGTGGTTGCCGTGCAACAAACTATATCGGATTCATCCGTCGTGCCCTTGCCAAGTCAGGATATGCACAGATTCCTGTACTTTCGATAAGTGCTCAGGGACTTGAAAAGAATTCCGGATTCAAGATCAACATGAAGGGACTTAAATGCGCGCTTCACGCCGTAATGTACGGAGATCTCTTCATGAGAGTTGTATACAGAACAAGACCTTATGAGAAGAAACCGGGATCTGTTAATAAACTTCATAAAAAATGGGAAAAGATATGTATAAGAGATATCGAACGAGGCTCTCACAACTTTGGTAAGATATGTAGAGATATCGTAAGAGACTTTGATAATATCCCACTGGATGAGACAGTTAAGAAGCCAAAGGTTGGTATCGTAGGCGAGATACTGGTTAAGTTCCTTCCATCAGCCAACAACCACCTTGTAGACCTTCTCGAAGCAGAAGGAGCTGAGGCAGTTATGCCTGACCTTCTCGACTTCCTGTCATACAGTGCTTACAACTCAAACTACAAATACGAATTCCTTGGTAAGTCCAAGAAATCCGCTAAGATAAGTAACCTTTTGATCAACTTACTTGAACAGATGCGTAGACCTATGGTTAAAGCTCTTCAGAAGAGCAAACGTTTTGATCCACCAACACCTATCGCTACTATTGCAGGTTATGCAAGACCTATCGTATCTATCGGTAACGAAACAGGTGAGGGATGGTTCCTTACAGGTGAAATGGTTGAGCTTATCAAGCACGGTGCACCAAATATCGTTTGCTGCCAGCCATTTGCTTGTCTGCCAAACCACATCATCGGAAAAGGTGTTATAAAGAAACTTAGAAACGTTTATCCGGATGCAAACATCACTCCTATCGACTTCGACCCTGGTGCATCCGAAGTAAACCAGATCAACCGAATCAAACTTATGCTTGCGTCGGCTAAAGACAACCTTGAAGCTTCTGAAAATTCCGAAGCATCATAATAATACGATTAAAATCTAATATACAAGAAAGTGGACAGTTGAAATCTGATTTCAACTGTCCACTTATTATGTAAACCTATTAATTACTGTTTTACAGCAGGATATCTGTTAAAAATATTAGATGTTTTTAATAAAAAATGTGGCAACCGCCTATGACGGTTACCACACATTATCGATTTAATAATTCTTACGGCCTGCATATCCGTCCTGTCTTCCAACAGGACCTGTTCCAAGACCCTCACCACGAAGATGAACCCCTTTACTCTCACCAGTTATATGCTTTGTTCTTCCGGCAGCTTGAGTATCAACAGATGTAGCAAATAAAACAGAACAACCAATAGCAAATGCAACAAGAATAGATAAGACTCTTCTCTTCATAATAACTTCTTCTCCTTTCATTCAAGTAATATGTTTTTTGCAAAAAACATATATTATTCTAGTAATTGAATTTTATAAAGTCAAGTACAAACATAATCTAGAATTATATACACAGGAAATATACGTTATTATTGTTCAATTGTAGGAGTCCAATATTCTGAATAATAGATATCCGTCAACAAATAAGTTATCTTAGATTTAGCTCCAACATCTTCATAGCTAAGAACTGCATCTTTACTATATGTCCATTGTTCTCCAACCATGTATCTATCTTGATAATTTCCATCACGATCGTAAAAATCACATATAAAATCTATCTTTGTACCATCAGCAATTTCTGTCACAGCTTTTGCTACAGGCATATCCGACTCATCCTTTGCTCCCTCTCCGGAAACTCCTGACTCGTCATCTATATAATCTGTTCCGAATTCACTTACATCATCCTTATAATAATACATTGCTCCTTCTATATATCCATAATGATGTTCCTTATCAAATATAATTATAAGATTAAATCTTACACCATCAACAA
>JAFZXD010000153.1 GCA_017616955.1 Eubacterium sp.
AAAGCCGGACTAAGCAAGAAGGCTTTAATTAAAAATCGGTAGATTATGTAAACCGAAATACTAAACACAGAGGGAACAAGATGTCATCGGATAACACTAATAATACTAACTCATCATTTGATCGTTACAGAAAAAATCGTCCTATAGATATTGTGAATACACTTTATCTTCTCTTTATTGTGACAGTCTATACATTTTACATGCACAGAAAATATTTTGATATAACCGGTACACGAGCAGAAACATTTGTAACCGGAAGTATGATGTATCTGATTCTGGCTGTGGTTTCGATTATAATCGAGATAGTGATGATCAATTATTTTGGTAAGAAGGAACCGATAATCTTTAAAGATACCAAGCTCTTCTTCCTTCCGGAAGTCTGGGCAGGTATCTTCCTTCTGGCAAATATATTTGCATTTCTTATGTCACCGGATAAAAACGGATCATGGAACGGAGAGACAGGAAGATACTTTGGACTGTCATTTGTTATAGTTTTAGTGCTTACTTTTATTGTTTTAAGTCAGCAGACACATATGAGTACATATGTATATATAGCGCTGTTTTTGGTATACAGTTATGCTATGGTGCTGGCATTTTTACAGCATTTTGGATATGATCCTTTTGAACTTACTAAAGATATTGTGAAAAGACAGAGGGGAATGTTTATCTCCGTTTGCGGAAATATAAATACATTCGGTTCATATATATGTCTGGCACTTCCAATCTTTCTTGCAATATTTATATTCAGTGAAAAACTATTTCCGCGCATCATCGCGGCTGTTGCTATAATCGAAGCCGGAATAGGTATGATAGCATCGAAGAGTGATAATGTTTATATGGGACTGGGAGTTGCGTTTGTCGTACTCTTTTACATTACCATCAGACAGAAGAAATTTACTGAGTATATCTTTTCAGTATTCTTTTTATTCACAGGTCTTGAGATCATGGCTTTTCTCACCAAGAAGTACAGCGGAAGCAAGAAACACATAAACGGTATAGCTGAGATTCTGATCAACCCAAAGATTATGTCAGTGTTATGGATTGCTATAATCGTAGTACTTGTTGCGGCTATAGTTTTCAGAACAGTGAATATTCAGGCTTATAAGAAAGTTCAGTGTGATACATTTCTAAAAATATTTACAGTCGTATTGGCTTTATCTGCGATAGCGGTAATTGTTCTGGGTGTTAAGTCGAGAAGTTCTTTCTTTGTATTTAATGACAAGTGGGGAACATATCGTGGATATATCTGGAGAAGAGGCGTAAGTCTGTTCGTCAATGCGTCTCCTATGCAGAAGATATTCGGTTACGGAAATGAGACCATAGGGAAGCTTATGATCGACAGATATTATGATGAGATGATCGCGATTACGGGACGAAAGTACGATAATCTTCATTGTGAGCTTCTTCAGTACCTTGTTACTACAGGACTTATCGGTATGCTTGCGCATGTAGGATTTGTCTCAACGTCATTTGCTTATATCGGAAAGCGACTGAAGGGAGATCCTGTAGCTATTGCATGTCTGGTCAGTGGAGTCTCATATTTTACCCAGAGTCTTGTTAACCTTAACCAGCCGATAACTACGCCATTTTTCTATGTTGTTCTCGCTGCGGGGATTGGATATATAAGATACAGAGAACAGGGTTACGGCAAATTCTCAGCTGCTAATGAATAAACTTATAGGCTACAATTATTCTGATGACAACATTCGTAAAGGATGTTATAATACACGTGTGAAAAATTAGATAAAACAAATGGAGAAACAGAAAGATGCAGATTTATGAAGAACTGATTGAGCGTGGACTTATCGCTCAGGTTACTGATGAAGAAGGAGTAAGAGATCTTATCAATAACGGTAAGGCTACTTTTTATATAGGATTCGATCCAACTGCAGATTCATTACATGTTGGTCATTTCATGGCTCTTTGTCTTATGAAGAGACTTCAGATGGCCGGAAACAGACCTATCGCACTTGTTGGTGGTGGTACCGGTATGATCGGAGATCCTTCCGGAAGAACTGACCTTCGAAAGATGATGACAACAGAGATGATCGATCACAATTGTGAGTGTTTTAAAAAACAGATGAGCCGCTTCATCGAATTTGGTGAAGGAAAGGCTATGATGGTAAATAACGCAGATTGGCTTAGAGACCTTAACTATATCGAGTTTATCCGTGATATCGGATCTATGTTCAAGGTTAATAATATGCTTCGTGCAGAATGTTACAAGCAGCGTCTTGCAAGTGAAGAGGGACTTACATTCCTTGAGTTCAACTACATGCTTATGCAGAGCTACGACTTCCTTAAGCTTTATGAGGATTATGGATGTAATCTCGAGTTTGGTGGAGATGATCAGTGGTCTAACATGCTTGGAGGAAGAGAGCTTATAAGAAGAAAGCTTGGTAAAGAAGATGCACAGGCTATGACTATAACACTTCTTCTGAATTCAGAAGGAAAGAAGATGGGTAAGACAGGAAAAGGAGCTGTATGGCTTGATCCTCAGAAGACTACTCCATACGAGTTCTACCAGTATTGGAGAAATGTTGATGATGCTGATGTTATCAACTGTATCAAGATGCTTACATTCCTTCCGCTTGATGAAATACATGCTATGGAGAGCTGGGAAGGTGCAGAGCTGAATAAGGCAAAAGAGATTCTTGCATATCAGCTTACAGAACTTGTGCATGGCGAAGAGGAAGCTAAGAAGGCTGAAACTGCTGCTAAGTCTATATTTGGTGGTGGCGGAACTGAGAATATGCCTGAGACTGCACTTACTGATGATGATTTTACTGATGGAAAGATAGATGCTATATCTATTCTTGTTAAAGCCGGACTTGTTCCGTCACGTGGTGAAGGACGTCGTGCCATTGAACAAAACGGGGTTGCTGTCAATGGTGAGAAGATGAACGATATACATGCGACATATGATAGAAGCGCTTTTGAAGAAGAGTTTGTAATCAGAAGGGGTAAGAAGAACTTCCGCAAGATTGTTCTCAACTAAAACATATAACTTGTAAATGGGGAGGAAACGCTATGTCACTGTTAGATAGAATCGAAAAAGTTCGAAACAGAGGAGATATTGAATTAACAGGTTTCTTCGAGAAAGAAGAAGAGATTGAAAGAGATCTTGAGCTTTATACTCGAACTGACAAGTTCTATGTTCTCATAGCTGATGCGGATCCCGAAGAGAGAATTCAACTGGAACGTATCGTTGACCAGACGGGTTGTTTTGTTTTATCTGTAGGAAGCGGCATCGAATGTCTTGATCAGATTATCAGTGACAAGTTCGATCTTATTTTCATCGGACGTAATATGCCAAGAATGGACGGTATTCAGACTCTCAGGAATATGCGTAACAGTCCTGTGAGCAAGTGTAATGCTGCAAAGGTATATATTCTTCTTGATGAGAAGGTTGATGAACCTGATATATTCTTTGAAAATGCAGGTTTTGACGGTATAGTAAGAAAACCTATCGACAAAACCATTATTCATAATATCATACTTGATTCGGTTCCTCCATCAATGATTCCTGAGGATGAGGAGCTTGTAGATTATATTCGTCAGAATGCGGCAAATGCCAATCTTCTGAAGACGTGCGATGTTCGTTATATTGAGGGACTTAAGAACTTCAAGGGTAAGGTTGATGAGTACAAAGCTTGTGTTAGCGAATTCTGCGACTCTTATGAGACCACAAGTTCTGATATGCTCGACGATCTTTATTCCGGAAATGCCGGAAGCTATATGGAGAAAGCCAGAAATGTTCGTGACACAGCAAGAAAGATAGGAGCTATATATCTGTCTGATTGCTTTGATGATCATGTTAATATGGCAAAAGATGATATCCTTGATGTTGCTGAGAGTAACTGGCAGGCTCTTGTATCCGAATGGGAGACTGTTATAGGCGGACTTGCTGCCTGGGTTGGTAAGAACGATATACAGCTTGGGCTTACAGAAGTTCTTACAGCAAAGACAAACGGAATCAAGCTTAATGACCAGGATATAAAAGAACGCGTCAATGACATCATGAAGCTTTTGGAAGAAAACAAGAAGGATGATGCTAAGAAAATGCTCGTTCAGCTTGGAGATTATGATCTTGATAGCGAGATACGACTCAAGATCGACAGAGCTGTTAAAGCATTTGATAAAGATAAGGTCAATACCGTTGTGGATATACTTAAATCTTTCTTTATCTGATACTAAGTCATAACCGGGACAGGAGATGGGCTCCTGTCCCTTTTTGTTACTAGTTATTCTTATCCGTATCAATATCCTTATCTTTGTCAGAATTTTTATCATTGTTTTTTGATTCTTCAACAGGATCGTCGTTTGTTATACTTAGATTTCTCTGCCTTTGTTTTGCATTTGCTTTTTTCTCTTTGCGAATCTTTTTTCTTTCGCTGGCAAGATTTGTGGAATTGATGTATGTACGAAATTCGCTTTGTTCTGCAACGTAGTCCAGTGGCATACATTTTAAAGCGTATCTGTATAGATCTGTATCATAAACATTTGATAATATGGCAAGCTGTTCTGCGGTTGGATGCAGCTTTCCACATTCCATATAACTGTAAGCCTGTCGCTTGATATGAAGTACCTCAGACACTTCATCCTGAGTAAGATGTTTCTGTAGACGGAGATCTCTTAGAAGAGATCCCCAGAATATTTTAATTGTCATGGCATTTATCTCCTTTCCGTATATGTTAATAGGTGGAAATAACTCCAAAAGTATGATATCATAATAAAATGCCTTTTAGAGAAAAAGGGTGCTAAAAACAGCTAAAACGGCTCTGAATTAATGAAGTGAGGAGGACTACTGATAGGATGAGTAAAGCAGACGAGATATACATAAATATGTGTAAACAGATACTGACCGAGGGCGTAGATACAAAGGGTGAAAAGGTAAGACCGAAATGGTCTGACGGAAGTTTTGCATATACGATAAAAAAGTTCGGTATAGTTAATCGATATGACGTTTCAAAAGAATTCCCTGCGTTTTCACTTAGAAGAACATATATTAAATCTGCGGTAGATGAGATTCTGTGGATCTATCAGAAGAAATCCAATAATATTCATGAACTGAATTCGAATGTCTGGGATGAGTGGGCTGATGAAAGCGGTTCTATCGGTAAGGCTTATGGATATCAGATTGGAGTAAAGAGCCATTATAAAGAGGGTGATATGGATCAGATGGACAGAGTGCTGTTTGATCTGAAGGAGAATCCTTACAGTCGCCGAATCATGACAAATATGTACGTTCATCATGACCTGAGTGAGATGCATCTCTATCCATGTGCCTATTCTGTAACTTACAATGTTACGGGTAATAAGCTGAATGCAATTCTTAATCAGCGCTCTCAGGATGTACTTACTGCAGGTAACTGGAATGTAGTACAGTACGCTGCACTACTTATGATGGTTGCCAGAGCCACGGGATATGAGCCGGGAGAACTGGTACATGTAATAGCTGATGCGCACATTTACGATAGACATGTTCCTATCATTGAGGAACTTATTAAGAGAGAAACTTATCCTGCTCCGAAGGTAACACTTAATCCGGATAAGACAGATTTTTATTCATTTACCCCGGATGACTTCATCGTTGAAGATTATAAGTACGGAGAGCAGATTAAGAATATACCGATTGCGGTATAGTAATTGGAGGAATAATACATGAAGCTTATTGCGGCAGTGGATCAGAACTGGGCAATCGGTCATAAAAACAGTCTTCTTGTAAGAATACCTGAAGATCAGAAGAACTTTATGAAATATACGATGGGCAACGCGATTGTCCTCGGCAGAAAAACTCTTGCGGGTTTTCCTAACGGAATCCCTCTTGCGGGAAGAACAAATATCATTCTTTCTTCCAGAGATGATTTTACTGCAAAAGATTCTCCTATAGCTCATTCTGTTGAAGAGTTGTTTGAGATTCTGAAGGACTATGATACGGATTCTGTTTATGTTGTTGGAGGAGGTAAGGTATACAGTCTTCTTGAACCGTATTGTGATGAGGCGATTATTACCAAGCTGGATTACAAATATCAGGCAGATACCTGGTTTCCGAATCTTGATGAGAAAGATAACTGGGAATTGGTTGAAAGCAGTGAAGAAAAGACGTATTTCAGCATTGAATACCATATTTTGACATACAAAAACAAGTCGCCGCTCTCATTTTAGTTTAAGTAGTGAGAAAATATAATAAAAATCTGTGGTTTTTGCACAAAAAAGTTTGATTTATTACTGGTAAATGCTATAATAAAAGGAGTTAAATGGATAATTGTCTCATGTACTAAATACGGGAGGGTTACTATTATGGCAGCTAATATACTAGTTACAACCACGAACGGATTTGAAGGCTATGTCGTGACTGATTATATGGGGATAGTTACCGGTCATTCGACACTCAGCTCAGAAGCTGAGAATCAGCTTGTTAAAGCGGCTAAACAGAAGGGTGCAAATGCAGTCATTGGGGTGAATATGACATATGCACCGTTGGAAGCAGGTTCATATGATGTTATAGCATCGGGAACTGCTGTGAAGGTTTCAAGAAGTGTGAATATTTCTGATACGGTTCATAAAGAACTCTATGTCACGAATTATTATACAAGACTTGTTCCAAGACCTGTAAAGGTCATTCTGGATGGTAATTCCAACATCATTAGTATGAAGATAGTTTGTTACAATTACAATCATGAAGATATTCAGTCCATAAGAGCTGATGTTGAGTTTACCAATCTTTATGATGAAAGACTTGAGATTAAAAACGTCGATTTCGTCTTTTCAAATAATAACAATCTTTCGGTTATTGAATCTGAATACGTTCTTACGGAGATTACACCAAACAAGCTGCAACTTCTTAAGGATGCAAAGATTGTTCTTAACAAGTATGCGACTTCCAGAGAGATATGTGCATGCAATGATGTACCGAAGAGTGTGACTCTCAATGCGGGAAGACTTGAAGCACTTAAAGAACAGTGCGGAATAGATGCTGTAGAGAAGTACAGCACGGACGGAATGATCTGGACATGTAACTGCGGCCACATAAATGAAGCCGGAGATGAAGAATGTTCAGTCTGCGGACGTAAACAGAAAGACATTATGACAGACGTTGAGTTCAACTACGAAGAGATGGTTGACGAGATGCGTGAGAAGGACTCCGTTGTAGAAATCAAGGATGTCCTCATGGATTATATAAAAGATATTGATGCAAATGTTCGTTTGCAGCTTCTCGAGATTATGGAATCGGGACTTCAATACGAGAAGACTCGAGGCAATATGACAGAGACTGTTGTCGAGAAAGTTGCAAAAGCTTTTGAGGATGCATCGATACGAAGCTAATTAAGGAGTAGATAATTTTGAGTTCAGGACTTAGCATGACCAGCGTAAACAAAATAAAGCAACTTGCGGAGGCACATGAGTACGACCTGGCTGAGCCTATACTCGATTCTCAGGATCTTGAGAAGTCATTTAATCCTCAGTTCCTTAGAGTTTGCGGCGAAGTTTACGAGAATGTTGGACGTCTTACAGAAGCCAGGCAGATGTACGTGAAGGCTCATAGCATGGCGCCCGAAGCTAACAGAATTATTTTTTCGCTTATAAACTATTATTTGAAACTCGGATATTTTGATCTTGCAGACAGATACTTTGAGGAGTATGTTTTTTACAGCTCAGGTGAAGAGCAGGATCTTAAGAATATAAGATATATCATGAAGAAGGGAAAAGGTGCTAATCCTGAAGATCTTTATGATATCCTATATCCATATTACAGAGATAATATAAATCCGGATTGGACATTTGAACTTATCCTTTTATCGAAGATTCTCGGTAAAGACGATATACAGATGCTTGTTACGGATTACAAGGCTACTTATAAAAACGGAAGATACGTTACGCTTGTCGATGAGATTGCAAATGACATCGAACTTGCGGTCAGAATGTATTATATATATGCTACAGCAGAGGCTCCGGATAATAAACCGGAAGAAGCTGAGATCAGAGAGATTGAAGATAAACAGCTGAGAGAAGATTACTTTAAAATGAATCCAGAAGCTGTTGAAGAACAGGCGGTCATAACCGCACTTGTATCAGATGATCCGAAGGAGAAGATTTCAACCGATAATATCGAGAAGGGAATCAAGAATTTTATTAAACGTAAGTTTAAGAAAAAATCCGGAGATGATCAGGAAGATGAGAATGCTGAGACTGATGAGAATGCAGCGGCATCTGATTCGTCCGATTCCGACGATATCGAATTAACCGATGCAGAGGGTTCAACCGAAGCAGGAAGTGCGGATTCCGAATCTTCATCTGATCAGAATGATGACATTGAATTATCCGATGTGGATGGTAGCGAGTTTGTAGAAGGCGCTGCTCCTGATATGGGCAAGAAGTCCGGTAAACAGGAATTTGTTACTTATGAATTTGATGACGGATTTGCTCCGGAATCAGATACTATAGCCGGGCTTAGCGATATAGATTCTGAATTTGAAGAATCCTATGATAGTACCAATGTATTCAGTGATTTTGAGAAGTTCCGCAGGACAGCAAACTATGATGTTCCTGTTCAGTCTGAAGAAGATGAGGAACCGGAGATATCATATTCTCCGGAGCCGGGATTTGAACCGGAGTTTGAAGATGAATTTGAGCCGGAACCGGATTTTGAAACAGATTCGGAACCTGAGGCTGAGCCTGAATTTGAATCAGAGCCGGAAGCTGAATCAGAATACGAATCCGAGTACGAGTCGGACTATGAAACTGAATCTCAATCTGATTATGAGATTCAATCCGTATCAGAGTCTGAACCGGAAATAGATTATGAAGAAGAGACTTCGTATGAAGAGGAGACTTCATACGAGGAAGAAACTTCATATGAGGAAGAAACGTCGTATGAATCCGATAAATCATACGATACAGAAACTTCATATGAATCATATGAAGCAGAACCTTCATTTGAAGAAGAATCATATGAAGAAGAGCCTTCATATGAGGAAGAAACATCGTATGAGTCTGAGAGTTCATACGATACAGAGTCTTCTTATGAATCATACGATTCCGATACGTCGTATGAAACAGAAGAAACATACTCAGAGCCTGCAGAGGATGACTATTCATCCGATGTAGAGGACGATGATGAACCTGAGCTTACTTATGAGACAGAGACATCATTTGAATCTGAGGAATCATACGAAACAGAGTCATCATATGAAACAGAAACATACGAAACAGAAACATACGAAACAGAAACATACGAAACAGAAACATATGAAACCGAGACATCATATGAATCTGAAACTTCATATGAATCCGAGACATCATATGAGGCTGAGACATCTTATGATTCTGAATCCGATACAGAGACTTCTTATGAGACACAAACCTCCTACGAAACAGAAAATACATATGAACCGGAACACTCATATGAAACTGTTTCAGAGGGTGAGAATGAAAATGAATCTGTAACCAAGGATGAATTAGAAACTGATTCCGAGACCAGACCATCTTATATGAATTTTGATTTCCCTGAGATGGATCTGAAAAAATACAGTTCTGATTATTTCCCTGGTATGTCGCTTCAGGAAACTGAAACACATAACAGATTTGAGGATGTTATGAAAACCGAGAGTGAGAAGCTTGACGAGGGACTAAAGGAAGAAGAGGCTAAGCTTCGTGAGGCAGAAGCACTTCTGGCTTCGCTCGGTATAAAATTATAAATAGTTAAGCTGATGAGCTCAGGGGCTCAGATGCTTATATCCAACTATGAAAAATGTGAAGGAGGTAGTAGCACAGTGGCTGTTGATCAAAGAGAAGCGCTAATTGCTGCTGTACGTGCACAGGTCGAGAAGGAACGTGCCGAAAAGCAAAAAAAACTTGAAAGGGAACGCGAGGCTATGGCATTTTCCAAGGCGGGAAATGACAAAAAAGCCGATTCAGAGAAGAAAACATATAAGACTCTGACGCCTGAAGAACTTGCAAGAATCGAAGAAAAAAAGAGACGCAAAAGGGCAGAGGAGCTGGGTATAGATTTAGATACTCTTGAAGGTGCATCTGCGGATAGCAGTGCTGAAGGAGCAACTCCCGATGATTCGGAAACACAAGTTCTTACTTCTGAAATGAGTTCAGAAGGTGCCGGTGGACTTGGTGGAATTCCGGCTTCAGAAGGAGGTCTTGGTGATTTCCTGAGTTCAGGTGGTGGGCTCGGAGCGATGCCCGGTTCAGAAGGAGGTCTTGGTGCCAATATTGATGGTACTAAGGATACTTTAGGTCTCTTCGGAGGCGAAAATGGTTGGGATTCAGCAGACTCTAAGTCTGATGATCTTGACAGTATCGTGCCTACCAAGGGAGATGACTCTGACAGTATGTATGATGTTGATGATGAAGATTCATCATTTGCTGCTCAGGCTTCTTCTATGGATGGATTCAAGGATGTTTCATCTGAAGGTCAGGATGGCGATGAGATCGAACTTGATTCAAGCGGACCTACATATGAGGATCAGTTTGAGGAGCGTAAGGCTCGCAAGAAGAAGATGTCCAGCGGCATAGACGATCAGGAAAGAAGACTCGCTGCTGCAAGAGAAAAAGCTGCTAAGAAGAAGCAGGAAAAGGGCGGAGTTGAAGAAAAAGTTTCAGTTACTGTCACTGATGATACTGCTAAGGCAGAAGCTGATGCTAAGAAGAAAGAAGAAATCGCTGCTAAGAAGGCAGAAGAAGCTGCACAGAAGGCTGCTGAGGAAGCTGAGAAGAGACGTGCTCTTGAAGAGCAGCGTAAGAAAGCTGCCGAAGAAGCTCGTAAGGCTGCCGCCGCTGAACAGCGTAAGAAGTATAAAGAAGAAGCTGAACATGCTCTTGCTGAAGCTAAGAAAGCTGTTTAAGAAGCAAAGAAGCAGGTTGTTGAAGCTGAGAAGAATGTGGTTCCGGAAACTACAAGTGGTGAGGCTCCGAGAACTGCTGAAGAAGAAAAACTTGAAGCTGATATGGATGCAGCTATCAAGGATAAGGAAGAGTTTGAGAAGACTGTTAACGCTGCAAAGGATGCTGTTAAGGAAGCTGAGGACGGCGTAACAAAGGCTAAGGACGAAGTTAAGGCCAAGGAAGATGCTCTTGCTCTTGCCAAGACTAAGATAAAAGCACTTGAAGAGAAGACTGCAAACGACAAGACTGCTGCTGCTGAGAAAGCAAATGCAGGACTTGATGCTATCAGAAATAAGATTCTTTCAGAAGCAAAGGCTGCTGCAGAACTCGTAAGTAAGACTAAGGGAGACGAAGCTGCTAAGAAGAGAGCTGCTGAGAATAGCAAGGCTGAAGAGGAAGAAATCGAGAAGTTTGCAGCTGAAGAAGAGAAACTTAAAGCAGAGATTCAGGCAGCTCAGGCTAAAGTTGCTGAGGCTGAGGCTGAAGTTACAAAGGCTGAAGAAGGCGTTACTGTTGCAGAACTTTCTGTAGCATCTGCTTTGGATGATGTTTCTACTGCTGAAGATAATGTAAAGACTGCTGAAGGAAGAGTTGTTCTTGCTGAGGTTGAAGTTGAGAAGGCTAAAGAAGCTGCGAGTTCTGTTCAGGCAGAATATGATTCAGCTATGTCAGCTGTTGAGGCTGCAGAGAAGGCACTTGCTGATGCAAAAGCTAATGCAAATGCTGTTAAGGCTAAGGTTGATGCAGCAAATGGCAATATAGCAACTGCTCAGAAGGGTGTAACTGATGCTCAGTCAGCTGTTGAAGCTGCTAAGGCTGAAGTTGCTAATAAGACAGCTGCTATAGAGGCTGCAAAGACAGCTGTTACAGCTGCTCAGGATAAGGTTGCTACAGCAAAGGCTGATGTTGAATCTAAGAAGACAAATGTTGAGGCTGTACAGGCTAAGTCAGCTGATATAGATCAGAGAAGAGAAGAAGCTGCAAAAGCCAGACAGACAGCATTTGCTGAGGCAGAGAAGAAGGCTGCTGATGAGATCGCAGCAAATATCGCTAAGGCTATAAAGGCTGCTGAGATTGAGTCTAAGTCAAAGGCTGAAGCTCAGGTTAAGGCTGAAATAGATTCTGAGAACAAGAGAATAGATGAAGAATTCAAGAAGAGCAAAGCTGAGATTGAGAGTGAAGTAAAGGCCAAGGATGCAGAGGTTTCAGCTGCTAAGAAAGCTGTTAAGACAGCTGAGGATGCAGTTAGAACTGCTAAGACTAAGGTTACAAAGACAGAGATCACTCTTGGTGAAAAGGCTAAAGTTATCGGCGACATCCTTAATAAGATGGAAGCTGCCAGAAAGAAAGCCGAAGAAGATTACTCAAAGCGTGGTTCTTCTGCTAAGGTAGATGAAGCTAAGGCTAAGCTTAAGGAACTCGAAGCTGCTGTTAAGGCTGCTGAGAAGAAGGTTGCTGACGTTGATAAGATGGATATCGATCTTACCAAGACAGCTCCGGGAATGAGACTTCCTCTTGCTGCTAACTATCTTGAGAAATATCTTGAGATCAAGGCTTCAGCTGATGAAATCGTAGATACATTTAACGATATCGCAGAGAATATGGAACAGACTATCAGATCAAGAAATATCGTTATTCTTGGTCAGTATGGATTCGGTTCTGTCTGCGTTGGTGAAGACTTTGCTCGAAGCTTCTATGATATGGGTGTATGTAGTTCAAGAACTATAGCTAAGATTAAAGCTAAGGCACTTAGCAAAGTTGGTTTTGAAGCCCTTGATAAGTTAAAGGGTGGATGTCTCGTTATCGAGAATGCCGGACTTGTATCACCACAGAAACTTATTGAGATTGTTCAGCTTTCAGCTAAGGATCAGAAGGACTTCGTAGTTATCCTTACAGGTGAGATTGATTCAATCTCTAACCTCTTCGGAAATACTGCTGAGATTCTTTCAGAGTTCGAGTACCTGATCGATATGACCAAGATCGATAAGGCTGATATGACTAAGTTTGGTATGGCATATATCAGTCAGAGAGGTTACTCTGCTTCAGATGAAACTGAGAAGACTATCACAAGTATTCTTGATGGTATGGAAACTGGTAACCTTGATCGTCTTGAAGAAGCTATCGATAATGCTATCGAGAAAGCTCATAAGAGAGACGCGGAAGCTATGAGAGTTATTCCACAGGACTTTGAATAAGCAAATAGATGTTTGAAGTCAAATTATATTTGATTTAGATGCAAATATGTAATATATTAAAACATGTGTGTCAGTGCTCAATGCGCACTGGCACATTTGTTTATAATAATTATCTAGTAATTTTTAGGAGGCACTATGTACCGTATTGATATAGGCATAGATCTCGGAACTTCAAATATATGTGTGTACATGAGAGATAAGGGAATAGTTATCAATCAGCCTGCTGTTCTCGCATACGAGAGGAAAGAGAAGAGAATTCTTGCAGTAGGAACCAAAGCAAAACGTATGTTGGGTAAAACTACAGATGATATAATAGTAGAACGTCCCATAAAGCACGGAGTTATCTCGGAATATGCGATAGCTGAAAGAATGATAAAGGCATTTGTTAAGAATGCTATGCGTAAGCGTCGTATCTGGGGCAGACCAAATGTATGTGTTGCTGTTCCTCAGGGAATCACTGAAGTTGAAAGAAGAGCAGTTGAAGATGCTATAGTAAAAACAGGAGCTAAGGAAGTATTCCTGCTTGAATCTCCGATTGCTGCTGCACTCGGTTGTGGTGTCGACATCATGGAAACTTCAGGACATATGGTAGTTGATATCGGTGGTGGTACAACAGATATAGCTGTTATATCTTCGGGAGATATATCATATGGAGTATCTCTTAAGATAGGTGGAGATGATTTCACAGAAGCTATTGCCAGATATGTAAGAAGAAAATACAGTATAGAACTCGGCGAACTTACTGCTGAGGATGCTAAGATAGAGATTGCGGGAGTTTATCCTCGTAAGATAGATTCTTCGTATGAAATAAAAGGTAAGAACATGGTTAACGGTCTTCCGGTAAGGCTTGATCTCGGAGCTAATGAGACAGTTGAAGCTCTTGAAGAGATAGCCGGACAGATTGTCGATGGTATAACAGGAGTCCTCGAGAAGGTTCAGCCTGAACTTGTGGCTGATATCTCCAAAGA
>JAFZXD010000154.1 GCA_017616955.1 Eubacterium sp.
GATCGGAGAGTTTCTTCAGCAAAAAACGTGACAAGATTCTTGTGGTTGCAGAAAGCGGAAATAACGGTGGAGACGGAGTTGCTGTAGCAAGAATTCTGAAGACCAAAGGATATGATACGTATGTTTATGAGATAAATGGAATATCTTCAAGTTCAGAGTCTTACCGCAAGCAGATAGAGATCTCAAAGAATCTGAATGTTAAGTTCCCGGAACTTGATCCGGAGGATGGAAATGTATTCGCCGAATACAGAGTCATAGTGGATTCTATCTTTGGCGTGGGACTTTCCAGAGAAGTAAAAGGAATTCACAGTGATGTGATAGATAGGATAAATAATGCGAAGGATGCCGGAGCTTTTATCTTCAGTATAGATATTCCAAGCGGCATTAGCAGCAGTACCGGGCATGTTCTGGGTAATGCTGTCAGAAGTGATATGACAGTTACATTTGAGTATATAAAGTACGGGATGCTTACTTCTGAGGGAAGAGAGTATTCGGGTGATATCATTTGTAAAAACATAGGACTTTATATTTCGGATGATAAAGATGAAATGTGGGCGATTGTTTCCGGGCAGAAAGAACGCGATGCTGAGAACCCTTATTCTGAATCGCTCTTTTACGAATATGAGGAATGTGAGATAAAATCCCTTATTCCGAAGAGAAAAGCTGATTCCAATAAAGGTACATACGGTAAGGTTCTGGTTGTTGCCGGTTCAAAGGATATTTACGGTGCTGTATATATGGCTGCCGAAGCCGTCCTCCGAGTTGGAGCGGGACTGGTAAAGGTTGTGACAGACATTAGAAATAGAGATATTCTGGCAGATAAGCTTCCGGAAGCTATGATGCTGACTTATGATTCGGAAGAATTTGAAGCCTCGGGTTATCGTGATACATTTGCAGATAAACTGACAGAGTCTGTGGCATGGGCAGATGTTATTCTGGTCGGACCGGGCTTGGGAACCGACAGTGTGGCTGAATGCATTCTTGCAAATGTACTAAAAGCATGTAACGAAAAGAAGTTGGTTCTTGACGCTGATGCTCTGAATGTAATCTCGGGAATGGATACTGCGAGAGTCTTTGAGGAACTGACAGAGAAAACAGGAAGAGGAAATGTGGTGATCACTCCTCATATAGCTGAGATGAGCAGGATAGCAAAGGATACTTTTAAAGAAAGAGCCGAAAGCGCTGCTTTGAACAGCATTAAATATATAAAGGAAAATCCCGGAGCGGTTGCAAGAGAGATATCTGACAGATATGGAGTGGTGACCGTGCTTAAAGATGCAAGAACAGTGGTTGCGGCTCCGGACGATTTCGCGGTATATGTAAATACTACGGGGAATTCGGGGATGTCTACCGGTGGTTCCGGAGATGTGCTGGCAGGTGCGGTGGCAGGTCTTCTTGCCCAGGCGGATACCACGCAGCAATCTGTAAAAGATATAGCTTCCGTAGCAGTTCATTTGCACGGAACAGCAGGAGATAAAGCCTGCCTGGAAAAGGGTGAACGAGGCATGACAGCAACGGATATCCTTGTTGCACTATATATGAATATTTGATAGAATTACGTTACTGTTCACAGTTGGATTAGATAATTATCAAAATAACTGCTTGCAGTTATATTTTTTGATAATTATCTAATCCGACCTGCGAAGCAGGTGACTCAGAACACACGATTCAGTGCTGCGACAGCAGCAATAGAGTGCCGTTTATCAGTTTATATAAGCTCGCTTAATATAATCTGGAAAACGAGCACGGACTTAAGAGTGTGTTCGGAGTAAACTGTGAATAATAATACATAGAAAATAGTTTAGTGGAAGTAGTCGGAAATGAATGAATTACCATACAGACGTGTTGAGGCAGATATAGATTTAGATGCGATAAGATATAATATCGAAACAGTGCAGGAGCTTAATTCTTCGGAGACAAAAACTCTCCTGGTCATAAAAGCTGATGCATATGGACATGGAGCTGTACCGCTGGCTCGTGAGATGGATGATCTGGCAGATTATTATGCGGTTGCTACCGTTGAAGAAGCGGTAGAACTTAGAAAAAATGATATAGTTAAGCCTATTCTTATTCTGGGCTATACTGATGAAAGCGAATATGAAACGGTTATCGATTACGATATAACAACTGCTGAATATGATCTTGAAAGAGCAGAAGTTTTATCTGAGCTTGCTCTTAAGAAGAATAAGAAGGCAAAGGTTCATATTAAAGTAGACAGCGGAATGAGCCGAATCGGTTTCCAGTGCGATAAAGAGGGAGTTACAGAAGCATTAGAACTTGCTGATCTTCCGGGACTTGATATAGAGGGGATATTTACACACTATGCAAAAGCGGACTATGCTGATAAGTCTGATGCGATGGTTCAATACGGAAGGTTCTCCTGGTTTGTAAAACAGCTGGAGGCTGAAGGTATTGAGTTTAAACTTAAGCATATAGATAACAGCGCGGGAGCTATGGAGATACATTCCGAAGGCTTCAATATGATGAGACTCGGTATAGTGATATACGGTCTATATCCATCAGAAGAAATAGATAAGAAAGTTGAATTAAAACCGGCTATGTCCTTAAAGGCGAAAGTGATCCATGTGAAAGAACTTCCTGCCGGAAGAGGAATAGGCTACGGTTGGACATATATAACGGACAGGCCTACAATGGTGGCTACCGTATCTGTTGGATATGCAGATGGATATCCAAGAGCTCTTTCAGGAAAAGGAAGGGTACTTATTCATGGAGAATATGCACCGATACTTGGAAGAGTATGTATGGACCAGATCATGATAGACGTAACCGATATCATTGATTCGGGCGAGGATGTTGTGGTTGGTGATGAAGTGGTTCTGTTTGGAAAACAGGGTGACAATATAATCCCTGTAGAGGAGGTTGCGGAACCTGCAAACAGTTTTAACTATGAAGCAGTTTGCAATATCAGCAGAAGAGTGCCAAGAGTATATCAAAAAGATGGCAATGAAATATATACTGTTGATTATCTTATAAAGTAAATAATACATGAAAAGAGGAAACAAAAATGAAAATACTTTTAGTTGGCGGCGGTGGTCGTGAGCATGCTATAGCATGGGCAGTTGCAAAGAGTCCTAAGTGTGATAAGTTATACGCAGCACCCGGAAATGCAGGAATAGCAGAGCTCGCTGAATGCGTACCTATTTCTGTTATGGACGCACCGGCGCTTGTTTCGTTTGCCAAAGAAAAAGATATAGACTTTGTTATAGTAGCTCCGGATGATCCTCTTGCAGCAGGTGTTGCGGATGCATTCCTCGATGAGGGAATCAAGACATTCGGTCCCAGAAAGAATGCTGCTATCATTGAAGCATCAAAGGCGTTCTGTAAGGATCTGATGAAGAAGTATGATATTCCTTCAGCAGCATACGAGACATTTGACGATCCGGACAAAGCTCTTACATATCTTGAAACAATAGACGCACCTTATGTTATAAAGGCTGACGGTCTTGCTCTTGGTAAGGGAGTTCTTATATGCCAGACTATAGAAGAGGCAAGAGACGGAATCAAAGAGATAATGATCGACAAGAAGTTTGGTGATTCGGGTAATAAGGTAGTTATCGAGGAGTTTATGACAGGACGTGAAGTATCTGTACTGTGCTTCTCAGACGGAAAGACTATCATCCCGATGACATCCGCTCAGGATCATAAGCGTGCCGGAGACGGAGATACAGGTCTTAATACAGGCGGTATGGGTACATTTTCACCTAGCCCATTCTATACAGATGAAGTAGCTAAGTTCTGTGAGGAAAATGTATATCAGAAGACTATCGATGCTATGGCTGCAGAAGGAAGAGAGTTTAAGGGAGTTCTGTTCTGCGGACTTATGCTTACAGATAAGGGACCTAAGGTACTTGAGTTCAATGCAAGATTCGGAGACCCTGAGACGCAGGTTGTTCTTCCGAGACTTAAGAATGATGTCGTTGAAGTTTTCGAAGCGTGTGCTGATGGAACACTTGATAAGATAGATCTTCAGTTTGAAGATAATGCCGCAGTATGCGTAATGCTCGCTTCTGACGGATATCCTGTATCATATGAGAAGGGATATGAGATAAGAGGTCTTGAGAACTTCAAGAATAAAGACGGATACTTTGTATTCCATTCAGGAACAAAGTTTGATGAAAATGGTAAGGTTGTAACTAATGGCGGACGAGTTATCGGAGTTACAGCTCTTGGAAGTAATCTTGTTGAGGCAAGAGCAAATGCTTACAAGGCAACAGAACTTATAGACTTCGATAACAAATACATGAGACACGATATAGGAAAAGCGATCGACGAACAGTGAATGAGATAAAATATTCGGTTACATTTAATATTGTGCTTCAGGAAGCACGCAATATAGCAAGAAGATTGGGAAGCAGCTATGCAGATAGCAGGCATGTTTTTATTGCGCTCTATACCGTACACAGAGGAACTTCTTACAGTATCCTTCTTAAAAATGGTATCAGATCCGAAAATATGCAACAGCTTGCAGCAGCTATACGTGAACAGGCACTCTTAGAGGTCAGATCTACTGCAGTCCTTCTGCCTGAACTGACAGACAGAACCAAGGAGCTTATAGAGAAGGCAAAAGTGGAAGCCGGTAAGCTTGGTTCGGATAGTGTCGGTACGGCGCATATGCTTATCATGATCCTTCAGGATGAAAATGAAGATATCATGAATTGTCTGAAGGATAAAAATGTCAATGCTAAAAATGTAGTGATAGAAGCGCTTATGGCTTGCGGAATGGAAAAGCCTGAGGCTGTTAAATACAGTGAGAAGTTCATCACTGCAAATAAAGGTGCTTCACAGTTCTCAAAGAAGAAAAAGACTATGCTGGAGACATATTGTCGTGATCTTACAAAAGAGGCGGCAGACCTAAAGCTTGATCCCGTTATCGGAAGAAAGCAGGAGATTCTCAGAGTCATGCAGATACTTGGAAGAAGAACCAAGAATAATGCATGTCTTGTTGGAGAGCCCGGTGTCGGAAAGACAGCTATCGTTGAAGGATTGGCTGACATGATCCATAAGAAGGTTGTTCCGGACAGTCTTAAGAATACCAGAATTCTGAGTTTGGACCTTTCGGCTATGATCGCAGGTACAAGATACCGTGGTGATTTCGAAGAACGTCTGAAAGGTACTATAGATGAGCTGAAAGCTGATCCCGATATAGTTCTTTTTATCGATGAGCTCCATACACTTATAGGTGCCGGAGGTACCGAAGGAACTCATGATGCGGCAAATGTATTTAAACCGGCTCTGTCCAGAGGAGAGCTTCATGTTATAGGAGCAACTACTCTTGACGAATACAGAAAGTATATCGAGAAGGATTCTGCTCTTGAGAGAAGATTTCAGCCTGTAACGGTTGAAGAACCTACAAGAGAAGAAACTATCGAGATGCTTGAGGGGCTTGCCGAAAATTATCAGAGCTATCATGGAGTGACTATTACAAAAGAAGCGATAGTTGCGGCTGTGGATATGTCCATAAGATATATAAATGACAGATTCCTTCCCGATAAGGCTATCGACCTTGTAGATGAAGCTTGTTCCAAGGTTAAGCTTGGAAGTATACCGGAGGATTTCTGTTATGACTTCTCTGAATCATCCGAATGGTTCCTGAAGAGACTTATGGAAGAGGCTCTTCATGACGGAAAGATTGAGAAGGCTGCACAGCTTAGAAAAACTCTGAATCAGAAGAAGACGGAACGTGAGAATGAGCAGGCTAATAAGGATTTTGGACTGCTTAAGATTACGCCTGATGATATAGCGGATGTAGTTGCTATATGGACAAAGATTCCTGTGGCAAGACTGACAGAATCCGAACAGTCAAGATTGGTAAAACTGGAAGATACACTTCATAAGAGAGTAATCGGCCAGCAGGAGGCAGTTGCTGCCATAGCAAGTGCCGTGAGACGAAGCAGAGCAGGACTCAGAAGTCCTGATAAACCTATAGGGTCATTTCTCTTCCTGGGACCTACGGGTGTCGGAAAAACAGAGCTTTCAAAGGCTTTGGCAGAGGCACTTTTCGGAGACGAGAAAAACCTTATTCGTGTAGATATGTCTGAGTATATGGAAAAGCATAATGTTTCCAAGATGATTGGATCACCTCCGGGATATGTCGGATACGATGAGGGAGGACAGCTTTCCGAACAGGTCAGAAGAAATCCTTATAGCGTTGTGCTGTTCGATGAGGTTGAAAAAGCTCATCCGGATGTATTTAATGTACTTCTTCAGGTTTTGGATGACGGTGTGATAACCGATGCCCAGGGCAGAAGAGTAAACTTTAAGAATACTCTTATAATCATGACTTCGAATCTCGGAGCTAACAGAATAATCGATCCGAAGACTCTCGGTTTTGTTACCGATAAGTCTGAAGACAGAAATTATGCCGAGATGAAAGAAAATGTCATGGAAGAGGTAAAGAATCTCTTCAAGCCTGAGTTTTTGAACCGACTTGATGATATCATAGTATTCAAGGCTCTGAGTGAGAACGAAGTTACTCAGATTGCTGAACTTATGGTTAAAGAACTAAAGCAGAGAATCGAAAAGAATATGAACGTGACTCTTTCATATGGTTCAAGACTTACTAAGTTTATCTTCGAAAAAGGTTATGATAAAAAGTACGGAGCACGTCCTCTCAGAAGAGCTATTCAGGAGTATATCGAAGATCCGATGGCTGAATTGATCCTGAAAGGTGAGATCAAAGAAGGCGATACTGTCAGCATTTCCATACTGAAGGATAAGGTGAAGTTTAAGGTAAGAAATTAATTGAATTTTAATAAGTAAATGTAGAAATAACATTTGTTTTTTGTTACAATTAAATCAGCTGTAAGATACAGTGGTTGGTGTGAGAAAACTCACAGTAACGAGAACAAACAGTGTAGCTACCAGGAGGTAAAAAGAAGATGGCAGTAATTGATGAACTCATCCGTGAAGAAGAAAACGGTTCAATAAGCTTTGGTAATTATGAGCTCACTTCAAAAACAAAAAAAGATGGATTTGAATATAACGGAGATAATTACAAGATAAAGACGTTTAATGAGATTACTAAGCTTGAAAGAAATGGAATGTTCGTATACGAATCAGTTCCGGGAACTGTAGTTCATGAGTTCAGAGCAAACGATGAAAAGGTAATGTTCAGTGTTGAAGGAGAGGCTGATGCTCAGATCACACTTGAGCTTGAAGCAGAGACTGAATATAAAGTTCACGTTGGCGGTGTTTATGTTGGAAAGATGACAACAAATCTCGGAGGAAAACTCAGTATTAGTGTAGAACTTGAAGATAACGATTTGGTAGATGTGGTTATTGAAAAACAGTAGGTTGAGTGACTGAGAATATAGTGGAAAAGATGCGAGCAGATGACTGTTCGCATTTTTTCTAAGTGTCGTAGGAATGTACCTTTCCAAGACTCTACTCGCGTACGGTTCGGGCACCCCTAGCTGCACTAAGCTCTCACATCGCGAAGCTCGTGAATCGCTAAGTGCAGAGACCCGAAACGGTCTTGGAAAGGTACATTCCTATCACATTTTTTGCGGGGCAGAAAAAATGCGAGTGGGGATAAAAGAAGGGTGTGGATGGTAAAAGTAGTTGAAGGAAGTATTAAGAAGGAGAATGGATGGGTAAGGAAAAACAGGTTTTTTATTGTAAAGAGTGTGGATATGAATCGAGCAGGTGGCTGGGGCAGTGTCCCGGTTGTCGTTCGTGGAATACATTTGTGGAAGAGAAGGTTACTGTTAAGTCGAAGGTGACGGGAAGAACTGTGCCGGTTTCGGAACGTCCTAAGGCTACCAGTATCAAGAATGTTTCTTCTTCCGAAGAGACGAGGATTAAGACTAGGATAGGAGAGCTTGATCGAGTTCTCGGAGGCGGAATCGTACAGGGGTCTCTGGTTCTGGTCGGAGGTGATCCGGGTATAGGTAAGTCAACTCTTCTTCTTGAGATGTGTAAGAATCTGGTTGAGACGGATACCAAGGTGCTTTATGTATCTGGAGAGGAATCGGTATCTCAGATTAAGTCCAGAGCCGTAAGACTAGGCATAACGGCCGGTACGGTTATGGAAGAGAGACTTATGCTTCTTAGTGATAATGATATGGATAATATCGAGAATCAGATTGATGCTCTTAAAGCTGAGGTTGTGATCGTCGATTCAATTCAGACTATCATGTCAGCCGATATAGATAATGCGCCCGGAACTGTTTCACAGGTTAGAGAGGTCACAGCCAGACTTCTTCAGATAGCGAAGCAGAAGAATGCAGCTGTTTTTATAGTAGGACATGTAACGAAGGAAGGAACCGTAGCAGGACCGAGAACTTTGGAGCATATGGTTGATTCGGTACTGTATTTTGAAGGTGATGAGAGCGGTGGATTCAGAATGCTCCGTGCCAATAAGAACAGATTTGGTTCGACAAATGAGGTCGGAGTATTTAACATGACAGATTCCGGACTTGAAGAAGTGACAAATCCGTCGGAGTATTTTCTGAACGGAAGGCCTTCTGATTCATCGGGTTCTGTGGTTGTTTGTACTGTTGAAGGAACCAGAGCTCTTCTGGTTGAGATACAGGCTCTGTGTACGGATTCAAACTTTAATATGCCAAGAAGAACTGCAGTAGGACTTGATTACAACAGGGTTAATCTTCTGATAGCGGTACTTGAGAAGAGAGGTGGACTCAGCCTTTCGGGATGTGACTGCTATGTGAATATAGCCGGTGGTATGAAGCTAAATGATCCATCCACAGATCTGGGTGTGCTGTGTGCTATCGCATCATCATTCAGAGACAGACCTATAGATGAACATACATGTATCATAGGTGAGATTGGTCTGGCGGGAGAGATAAGAGGTGTGAGAAATATCACCCAGAGAGCGAAAGAAGCTGTGAAGCTTGGATATACAAGACTTATCATTCCAAAGTCGAATAAGAGTAAGGAACTCGATCAGTTGAAGGCTGATGTTAATTATGTGGCAAATATCAGAGAGGCGCTGGACATTCTGTAGTATCATGTGGTCAGATATCCGGACAAATATAAAAGGGTCTACCCGTTTGTATGGGTAGACCCTTTAATTATTTAAAGTCTTGTTTTATTTATAATTGATTTCATTATAAGAAACTGCGATATGATTAAAGAGCAGCCTTGAATGCAGCTAAAAGATCGCTGTACTCTTCGTAAGCAGGAAGGTTAGGATAATCAGCCTTGATCTGCTCTGTAGAACGGAAGAGGAATCCTGCCTTACTTGCCTGGATCATGGCAAGGTCGTTGAAGCTATCACCTGTTGCGATTGTATCGAATCCGCAGCTCTGAAGGGCTTTTACAGTAGTAAGCTTGGATTTCTCGCATCTCATTTTGAATCCTGTGATACGTCCGTCATCTGCAACTTCAAGTGTGTTACAGAAGAGAGTAGGCATTCCGAGCTTCTCCATAAGAGGTTTAGCAAACTGCTCGAAAGTATCACTTATTATTATAGTCTGTGTAACTGAACGAAGTTCATCAAGGAATTCTTTAGCTCCAGGAAGTGGGTCAATCTTTGCAATTGTTTCCTGGATTTCTTTAAGACCGAGACCATGCTCGTTAAGAATTCCGATTCTCCAGTTCATAAGTTTATCATAATCAGGTTCATCTCTTGTTGTTTTCTTAAGTTCAGGTATTCCGCTTGCTTCCGAAAATGCAATCCATATCTCCGGTACAAGAACTCCTTCAAGATCAAGACACGCAACATTCATTCCCATTTATTCTTTCCTCCTATATTAAATAAAAAAACCATTCCTAATTATCTATTCGAAAGGCATAGATGTCAAGTATAATCGTATTTAATGTCCATATCCCAAAAAACTTGACAGTAAAAAGCCTGAATAGTAGACTAAACACATTGTTTTCGGTCGGAAAGGTATAAAGTGGTAGATTATGATATTAGCATGTCAGAATATACAGAAGAGCTTCGGCGAAAAAACTGTATTAAAGGATATTAATTTTCATATAGAGAACAGAGATAAATGTGCCATAGTCGGTATCAACGGTGCGGGAAAGACGACTCTTCTCAAGATTATTCTTGGGGAAGATGAACCGGATTCGGGGCAAGTCGTTATTGCACGTGATGTCAGAGTGGGATATCTTTCTCAGACACAGGATACAGAGCTTGATAATACCATATACGGAGCTATGCAGGATGCCAAGAGATACATTCTTGAGATGGAACAGAGAATGCGTGCTCTTGAGAAGGAAATGCAGGAGAAGACCGGTGATGAACTTGCAAGTATTATGGAGGCATATAACAGACTGTCTACAACATATGACAGAGAGAACGGATATGCTTATGAAAGTGAGATCACAGGAGTTATAGCAGGACTCGGGTTTACTCAGGACGATTATGACCGACCTATAGAAACTCTGTCCGGAGGACAGAAGATGCGTGTTGGATTGGGAAGACTTCTTCTCAGCCATCCCGATATTATCATCCTCGATGAGCCGACCAACCATCTTGATATGTCATCGATAAGCTGGCTTGAAGGATTCCTTGCTTCATATCCGGGAGCAGTTATCGTTGTCAGCCATGACAGATATTTCATAGATAAGATATCGAATAAGATACTTGAGATAGATCAGGGAAGATCTACCATGTTTAATGGAAGTTATTCTTACTACAGTGAAGAAAAGGCTAAGAAACGTCAGGCTGCTATGAATGAATATCTGAAGCAGCAGGCAGAGATTGCTCACGAGGAAGCTGTAATAACCAAGTTGAAACAGTTTAACAGAGAGAAGTCTATAAAGCGTGCGGAAAGTCGCGAGAAGAAGCTTGATAAGATAGAGCGTATAGAAAAGCCGACTGAAGTAAATGCTGATATGAGGCTTAAACTTGAACCGGTATGTGAATCCGGAAATGATGTTCTTCTGGTAGAAGGTCTGGCTAAGGCTTTCGGAGATAATAAGCTCTTTGATAATCTGAGTATGGACATTAAACGAGGCGAGCATGTCGCGCTTATCGGTGGAAACGGTACAGGTAAGACAACTATCCTGAAGATGATAAACAGGATGCTTTCCAAGGATGATGGCAAGATAACATTTGGCTCAAAGGTTAAAGTGGGTTACTTCGATCAGGAACATCATGATCTGGATACGAGCAAGACCATATTTGAGGAAATGTCAGATTCGTTCCCTGATATGAACAATACCCGTATAAGAAATGTCCTTGCAGCATTTCTTTTCACCGGAGAAGATGTATTTAAAACCATAGGTGACCTTTCGGGAGGAGAGAGAGGAAGACTGTCATTGGCTAAGCTTATGCTTTCGCCGGCTAACTTCCTTATCCTTGATGAGCCTACAAACCATTTGGATATATCTTCAAAAGAGATACTTGAGGATGCACTTAAGGATTATACAGGTACGATTCTGTATGTAAGTCACGATAGATATTTTATTAATAAAACCGCTACCAGAATAATAGAACTTAGAAATAAGGTTCTTACAAGTTATGCGGGCAACTTTGATTTCTACGAAGAGAACAGGGACAGACTCTATGAACTTCAGCATGGAGAAAGTGCAGGTTCATCGTCCGATGAAAAGAAGAGTTCGGTTTCTTCGACACAGACTTCCGGAGGAGAGCAGACTGCTTCCGACAATAAATCAGAGGGACGTCTTGAGTATGAATCGAAGAAAGCTCAGTATGCTGCTGAGCGTAAGAAAGCAAATGAGATAAAAAGGATTGAGTCTGCTATAGCCGAGATAGAAGAAAAGCTTGCGGATATCGATGCACAGCTTGCGGATCCTGCAAACGGAACCAATGTTGAACTTCTTGTTGAGCTTTCGCAAAAAAAAGAAGAGTCTGAGGAGACTCTTCTAGAACTCTATACCAGACAGGAAGAACTGTCTGAATGATTTCGAATAAGTTATTACTTTTTGTCAGTTCATCAGAACTATTTCGTAGATACTGTAACCGATAGTAATAACAAAGAATAATATCATACCGACATTAAAGAAGATGGCCGGCGCTGCTTCGGGTTTTTGAAGTGGTGACTGGCTATCATTTACTTTAATCCTCTTATGGTTTTGTACATAGAGTATGATTCCTATTATGATAAATGCCAGGAGCACCATGTAGTAAAGGAGCAAAAGCAGAAAATAAGGATTTGAATAAAGCTTTAATGTTTCCTGTAGTACTCTAGGGTCATTTTTATCCAAACCTGTTAGACTATTAAGTTCATCCATATCCAGATGCTTCATGAATATCATAGGAAGTATTCCGTGGATAAAGTTTACAGTCATATGAAGTATCACGCTGTAACGAAGCTTTCCGGTTATTGTGTAAATGTATGCGAACATCATACCGATAAAAGCTGCATAGAAGAACTGATAAAGATTTGTATGTATCAGTCCGAACATTATTCCGGAAAGTATGATGGTATATTTTTTGGAATAACCGCTGACTCTGTCGAGCAGAACCTTTCTGAATGCCAGCTCCTCAAGGATTGGTCCGAGGATAACTGCGAACAGGATACTCGGGAGAATCTTCTGCTTTGAGATCAGCTCTATAGTGTCGTTATTGATAAGGATTCCGGCACTCTCTTTCAGTATAGTGGAGATGATATTTCCGATGATACTTCCACCAATCATCATAAATGTCAGCATAAAATAAAACTGAACCAGATATTTAGGCTTCATGACTTCATCTGCAGGTCGTTTGGCGGGAATCTTTCTGAGCATCAGATAGCATACCGGAAAACCGAACGCCCATATAGGTGCAAGACCGAGTATATATGTCAGCCAGCTGTTCAGGTGAGTTATATGCAGGGATTTTATAGCGATGGCCAGTAGAAATGATGCGCCGATTTCGACAATCATAAATACGAAGTAACTGAGTCCTACCCAGTTGAAAACCTTTTTGATCTCTTTTGTGTCATTCTTTTCTGTATCATATATATCATAATTATTATAAGTATCCATAGTAATCCTCCGATGTGATTTTATGAAAATACGATGCTATGATTATAACAGAGAATAAGATGTTTGGAAAGATAAATGGAATTTGAGGGAGATATCTGATATACTTGAAATATCATTTTTGCCGGTTTTTGAAAGGTAAAAAACAAATAAAACATAAAGAAGACGAAATATGGATAGAGAGAAGAAAGTAATACAGACAAGTATAATAGGGATTATAGCAAATGTATTTTTAGCCGGATTTAAAGCAGCTGTTGGACTGCTGGCACATTCGGTAGCTATAACACTTGATGCGGTTAACAATCTGAGTGATGCGCTGTCCTCAATTATAACCATTATAGGTACAAAACTTGCGGCCAGAGAACCTGATAAGGATCATCCGCTTGGACATGGAAGAATAGAGTATCTGACTGCTATGGTTATAGCGGTTATCATTCTATATGCGGGTGTTACTGCTTTTATAGAGTCAATCAAGAAAATCATTAATCCGGAGACGCCGGATTATTCCATGTACTCGATCATAATAGTGACTGTCGCTATATTCGTAAAAATCTTTCTAGGTACATATGTTAAGAAGGTGGGAGAAAATGTAAAGTCCGACTCACTTATTGCTTCGGGAAAGGATGCTCTGTTCGATGCAGTCATTTCTACATCAACACTTATAGCGGCTATCATTTTTATAGCATTCAAACTCAGTTTGGAAAGCTATCTTGGAGCGGTTATAGCTATTGTCATAATCAAATCCGGTTTTGATATATTGAAGGATACTGTAAGTGAACTTCTCGGAAAGCGAGTTGATTCGGAGCTTTCAAAGAAGGTTAAAGACACTGTTATGGCTTATCCGGAGGTTACGGGAGTGTATGATCTCGTGATACATAACTACGGACCGGATAGAATGGTAGGATCATTTCACGTTGAACTCCCATCAAGTATGACTGTTAAAGAACTGGATATATTGCAGCGTGAGATTGCGGCAAATGTGTACAAAGAAACGGGAGTTATGATAACCGGAGTATCGGTATACAGTGCAACGGATTGCGGAGATATCGAAGAGGCTGTACTGTGTCATATAAAAGAAATAGTAGCAAGATATAAAGAGATACTGGAAATACATGGTTTTTATCTTGAAAAAGAAAAGAAGAAGATACGTTTCGATATTATCATAGATTTTAATGCACAGAATCGAAAAGAGATATATTCCAAGTTCTGTGAAGAGGTAAAAAAAGCATATCCGGATTATGAGATATGCATAACTTTGGATGCGGATGTAACGGATTAAAAATACTTTTAGTTTCCTTTTGACACATGTGATATAATAATTATTGCGTGTGGTTTTTCGGTAGTTTTACACATGTAAAAGTATGAGGAATTTTTAAAACAATGTACTAGAATGTGTTATTTCCAAGCAATAAAAGGGGGACAAAATGAAAACTAGAAGTTTTAAATTTATATCTTTTTTGATGACACTCGCAATTCTCTTTAGTCTTATTCCGGCTGCGGCAGTTTCCGCTGCGGGACTTGATCCTGTAGGATTAAAAAATATTTCGATTAAAGTGAAAAATTCTGATGCATATTATACCGACGGTGTAAATATGTATTGCCTTGCGGGTGAAAAGCCGGAGATATCAGCTAAGATTACAGGACTGACTGAAGGTAATCAATATCATTTTGCGGTTGAACTTTATGATCAGGAAGGATACTATGTTACCGGAGATTCATATTTCAATATGTCAGGTGACCCGTATCGTATCGTGTTGCCAAAGCTTTCAGCCGGCAGATATACTATAAAGTATACATTTTTCGGAAGAGATATAAATGATAAATCATTTTACTACAGCATCTTTGTGATGGATAAGAATGCCTACAACTTCTGCAAAAATCTGTTTACTGCATTTGACGTTAACCCAGGTGAGAAAAATAAGGTATATTCATATGCATACGGACTCACTGCTGATAATATGAATGCAAGATCTGCAATCAGACTTGCATATGAGAAATCAAAACTTTCGGCAGTATCAGACAGTTATTTTGTTGAAAGTTTGTATAAAGGGATCTTACAAAGAGATTCTGATAAAGGCGGATATGCTTATTGGATGAATGAAATAAAAAAGAATCGTTCCAGAGAAAGCATTTTGTCATCTTTTGTTAACTCAAAAGAATTTGAAAACGATATTTGTAAAAATTTAAATATTCCTTGGTAAAAAAATAATTCATTTAAATTGAATTAAATCTAATAAAAACTAAAACTACTGAGAGACGTCTGCATGGCGTCTCTTCTTTTAAGGAAAGGTAGTCAAATGCAGATAAGATTGGAAAAATACCTGGCTGATTCGGGCTTTGGAACAAGAAGTCAGGTTAAAAAGCTTATAAGACAGGGAAATGTAACCGTCAACAGAAGTCCCGAAAAGGATGGAAGCAGGCGAGTTGATACC
>JAFZXD010000155.1 GCA_017616955.1 Eubacterium sp.
CAAAGCATCGGCTTATGGCAATGCCGAACTGGTAATCATCGCTACTCCTACAAATTATGACGAAGAGACTCATTTCTTCGATACTTCGGCAGTTGAAGATGCTATCGAATGGACATTGAAGGTAAATCCCAATGTTCTTATGGTAATCAAGTCTACTATCCCGGTAGGATATACTGAATCCGTAAAAAAGAAATATGGTGTTAATAACATAATCTTCTCACCTGAATTTTTGAGAGAATCCAAAGCACTCTATGATAATCTCCACCCCAGCCGTATTGTTGTTGGATGTGATGATAATCAGAAAGATGAAGGTCAGATGTTCGCTGATCTCTTGCTCGAAGGCGCAAGAACCGAAGAAAAAAGAGCCGGACAGGAGTCTCAGGACATCCCTGTTCTACTTACTCATTTAACGGAAGCAGAAGCCATAAAGTTATTTGCTAACACTTATCTTGCTGTACGTGTTTCATATTTCAATGAACTCGATACATATGCTCAGACCAAGGGACTTGATACTCAGATGATCATTGATGGCGTTTGCATGGACCCGAGAATTGGAGGTCACTACAATAATCCTTCTTTTGGTTATGGTGGCTATTGTCTTCCCAAAGATACAAAGCAGCTTCTTGCAAACTACAAAGATGTACCTCAAACCATGATCGAAGCTGTAGTTAAATCAAATACAGTCCGTAAAGACTTCATTGCTGATCAGATAATTGCCAAGAATCCACAAACTGTTGGTGTATACAGACTTACAATGAAGTCAAATTCTGATAACTTCAGAGCATCTGCTATACAGGGCGTAATGAAGAGGATCAAAGCAAAGGGCATTCCGATCATAATCTATGAACCTACTCTTGAGGACGGTTCAGAATTCTTCAGATCTGAAGTAGTTAATGATCTTGAAAGATTCAAGAGCGAATCCGACGTTATTCTTGCTAACAGATTCGACAACGAAAATCTTTGTGATGTAGCAGAAAAAGTATATACAAGAGACCTTTTCAGGAGAGATTAATATGGGAAAGACAAAGATAGAGCTTAACGGAAAAACAATTCTGGTAACAGGATCTCCTGGATTTATTGGAGCCAATCTTGTAATCCGTCTTCTTAATGAAATGACGTCAGGAACAGTCATTTCTTTAGATAACATGAACGATTACTACGATCCTTCTTTGAAAGAATATCGTTTGGATCTTATCAAAGAAGCAGCACTTAAATCTCCTGTTAAGCATATCTTTATCAAGGGTTCAATTGCCGATAAAGAATTGATAGATAACCTTTTTGCTGAATATAAACCTACCGTAGTAGTTAACCTTGCTGCTCAGGCGGGCGTTCGATATTCTATCGATCATCCCGATGTCTACATTGAATCTAACATCATTGGTTTCTATAACATACTTGAGGCATGCAGATATAACGAAGTGGAGCATCTTGTTTATGCATCAAGTAGCAGCGTGTACGGCGGTAACAAGAAAGTTCCATTCTCTACCGAAGATAAAGTAGATAACCCCGTATCTCTTTATGCTGCAACCAAGAAAAGCAACGAATTGCTTGCTCACTCATATTCAAAATTGTACAACATTCCTTCCACAGGACTCAGATTCTTTACTGTATATGGTCCTGCCGGAAGGCCTGACATGTTCTACTATTCTGCAACTCAAAAACTCGTCGCAGGCGAAACTATCAAGATATTCAATTACGGCAACTGCAAACGCGACTTCACATATATCGATGATATAGTCGAAGGTGTATATAGAGTCATGCAGGGCGCTCCGGAGAAATCAACCGGAGAAGACGGATTGCCCATCCCTCCCTACTCTGTTTATAACATCGGCGGCGGCACACCCGAAAATCTCTTGGACTATATAAGCACATTACAAGAAGAACTCGTCAGAGCTGGGGTTCTTCCTGAAGATTATGACTTCGAAGGCCACAGAGAACTTGTAGGCATGCAACCCGGCGATGTTCCTGAAACTTATGCTGATTCAAGTGCTTTAGAATTAGATTATGGATTTAAACCAACAATAAATATACAAATAGGTCTTCGTCTGTTTTCAGAATGGTATAGAATGTATTATTCAACATAATAAAGATCTATATTATTGAAAAAAAAATCAGGCTGGAGATTAACTCCAGCCTAATTCATTTAACAAATAACAGTTCCAATCAACACAATAAAAATCCCCCTACACTTTAGCTCTCAGGAATCCACTGAGCAACAACAGTAACATCCTCATCAGGAACAACTAAGCGGTTCATATAGATTCCGTTTACTGTCCAACCTGCAAAGACATAACCTTCTCTTTCAAGCACCGGAAGCCACTTGAAGTGTAAAATATCGCCTGCAGTCCAGTATAATTCGAAGGAATCAGAATCAACGTAATCGTTGACATCCGGATCATAAGAGTTGAATGTAGCACCATTAAGATCGAAGGTTACTGTAACAGTTTTGCTGAAATGAGCAACTAATGTAATGTCTTCAGTTCCTACAGTAATCGAATCAACAAACACACCATTAAGGGTCCATCCATCAAACGAATAACCTTCCAATTCAGGCTGCTGTAAAGGAACATAATTCATTAAAATTACGTCACCTTCACTCATGTACAAGGAATGAACATAGTCTTCCATAAGTGGTTCGTCAAAATCAGAATCATATCTGTAGAATGCACCTTGACCCGGATCAAAAGTTATAACAGTGGATTTCTCCCAGATTGCATAAAGTGTTACGTCAGAGTGAGGAATGAAGCTCCAATCATATGATGCAGTTGTTGCATTTTGGTCGGGATTCCATCCAAGGAATCTGTATCCGCCTTGACGATCAGGTCTGAAGTCTGAAACCCAGTACACATCGCCATCACGAACTTTGTCTTCACTATTAGCATCATAGAAGCTGTTGCCTCCGTTAAGATCATAAGTAATGGTATGGATTTTTACCCATTTAGCATAGAACGTGTACGCATCACCTTCTTGAAGTATAAGAAGATTATCATCACAAAGTACACTCTGAGCATTCATCCAACCATCAAATTCATAGCCTTCACGGTAAGGTCTTTCATGACCTACATATTCCCTGCGTCCTACTCTATACCAATTCACATGAGTGGTGTTGTTATCATCAAACTTACCACCGAGAGCGTTATAAGTAATAGTAGGCATCCTGCGCCATACAGTATA
>JAFZXD010000156.1 GCA_017616955.1 Eubacterium sp.
ACGTCCCGAAACCTTGAAGCAGTCTGTTGACTCTGTATCTTCTACTCTCAGAGAAACGTCTGTATTAAGTTCTCTGAAAAGTCTGTCTCTGATCTGACGGCTTGTTATGAACTTTCCTTCTTTACCTGCAAGAGGTGAGTCATTTACAAGGAAGTTCATAGAGATAGTAGGCTCTGTAATCTTCTGGAAAGGAATACTATCCGGCTGATCAACTGAACATATAGTATCACCGATCTTAAGGTCAGCTATACCAGATACAGCAACTATAGAACCAACTGTTGCTTCATTTACATCAACCTTTGAAAGGCCGTTATATTCATAAAGCTTTGTAATCTTAACCTTTTCTTTTCTGTCAGGCTCATGATGATTTACTATAAGAGCTTCCTGATTAACCTTAATAGTACCGTTATCAACCTTACCTACACCGATTCTACCTGTGAATTCATTGTAATCTATAGTACTTATAAGAATCTGTGTTCCTCTCTCAGGATCACCTTCTGGAGCAGGGATATACTTAAGAATAGTCTCGAAAAGAGGCTGCATATCCTTACCCTTTTCATCTGCAGTATAAGAAGCAACACCTTCTCTTGCAGAAGCATATACAAATGGGCAGTCAAGCTGCTGTTCATTTGCATCAAGATCAAGAAGAAGTTCAAGAACTTCCTCTTCTACTGCAGCAGGTCTTGCATCAGGTCTATCAATCTTATTTACACAAACGATAACCGCCAGATTAAGTGCAAGTGCCTTCTGAAGAACGAATCTTGTCTGTGGCATAGGTCCTTCAAATGCATCTACAACAAGGATAACACCGTCTACCATCTTAAGTACACGCTCTACTTCTCCACCAAAGTCAGCATGTCCCGGAGTATCAATAATATTTATCTTAACATCTTTATACATGACTGCTGTATTCTTTGAAAGGATTGTGATACCTCTTTCTCTTTCGATATCATTTGAATCCATAACACGCTCAGCAACTTCCTGATTATCTCTGAATACACCACTCTGCTTAAGCAGTCCGTCTACAAGTGTAGTTTTACCATGATCTACGTGCGCAATAATAGCGACATTTCTAATATCTTCTCTTACCATTTCTTTTTCCTCTATATTTTTATTATTTGGGGTTATATTTATTTTTCTTCGCCGTATACCAGTTCCGGTGTTCTGCTGAGCTCATGTTTGTCTTTATCAATCTGTGCAACAACGAAGACATCTCCGACTTCCGGAGGTTTATCTACCTCTGTGGGGATTATCATGATCGTATGATCATCGATATAGGTAGTATTAACTCTCTGATCGTTTATCAGAACATTTGAAAATGTAGTAAAGTTGTTTCCTCTTACAACTATACTTCCGGTGGATTCGTTATATTCCACATCGGTAATCTCTATATCAAAGAGTCCCAGTCTTATATCTGTTTTCTGATACGGTTCTACGAAGTCGTATACATAGCGGTCGCCATAAAGCATATCGTACTGAAGTTCCGAGACAGCCTTGTTAAATGTTTCATTCTCGGCTATATCCTTATCATCATTATAGAGATAATGAATATCCTGCATAATTCCGGGAACTATGCCAAGTCCTCTCAGGAGATAATCAGACATTTCATAAGAATACAGGTCCGTATCCTTTAAACCGGTATAGAAATTACTGATTATGACATACTCAGTCTGTGATTCAGTACCGACTTCAAACTGATCTTCTTCAAAGGTCAGACTTGGAATATGATCTCCGTAAAGAAGAAGCACATACGGTTCTCCTCTGGCATCGAGCCTATCCTTAAGCTCTCCGATCATCATGTCCATCTCATAGCACTGATTTACAAAATATCCAAATTGATTTGTAAGTTCGGGATCTCCGCTATCAAGAGTAACATGTACATATTCTTTAGTCTTCAGTTCGTTTTTCGGGTATCGTCCATGTCCCTGAACAGATATAGTAAATACGAAGTCCGACTTATCATCATAATCTATCGCATTCATTATCTCATCAGGCAGGCAGTTATCTTTTGCCCAGCCGGTCTGAGTTTTCTCAAAATGAAGCATATATTCAAGCGAAGTAAATGTCTCAAATCCAAGATTAGCATAAGAAACATCTCTGGAATAAAACTTGGCTTTATTATTATGTATCGCATGTGTGCCGTATCCATACCTTAGAAGTATCTGAGCCATACTCTCGCAAGGAACCTCGGTCAAAACCGTTTTATACGGATATTCCCCGGCTCCAAAAAGCTTACTCTTCATTCCTGTCAGAATCTCAAACTCAGTATTTGCCGTACCCGCACCGATTGCCGGTACAGTTAAATAACCGGAAGGATATTCATCCCTGAATTTCGAATAATTCGGAATAGGATTGATATCTGTATTGATACCCTTTACACGACTTATATCTATAAATGACTCTAGCTGAATCGCAATGATGTGCGGCATTATCTTTCTGCCGTTCTTATACTTATAAGTCGCAAGCTTGCTTACAGTCTTACCGTTATCAACTGCTGTCCTGCAGTAACTGTCAATTATATTCTTGCTGTAATTGTCAGGCTTTCCTATGCCCTGATCTATCACACTATTCGAGAAACAGTAAACAAATCCGTAGTTTTTATACGCCGTACCAAGATTCGTAAACTTATCAGATATCAGCGACGACTCCAAAGCCACAAATGTCATGGAAAATGTAAGTATAAAACATATCGAAAAGACGATCAGTCCCTGAGCATAATTTACCTTTCCCTTAATCTTCGGAATTTTCAGGAATGCAATAACTATGATAATAACAAATGTAATAACACCGATTATTATCGCAATTCTCTGAGGGAAATTGAAATATATATTAAACATACTCAGCACATCGGAGAACATAAGGAAATCGATAGCTGAGAAAGGCGTTATTCTGTAACCCAGGAGCACAAAGTTAATAGTACCGACTCCCAACCATAGCAGCAAAATAAGCCCGATAACAAACCCTCTTCTTTTAAAGAGCAAGGCAAATGAAAGTGTCGTATACACAATCAATATGTTATATAAGAAAACTAATGGATTATGCAGAATAAAAACGAAAGGTGTGAGCATAGATCTACGCCCAAGCACCTCAAGAAGCACTACCTCCAGAACTGAAAGCAAAAAACAAACTATAAGCCATTTCCAAAGAGGTAATTCATATGATTTTTTGATAAGTCTGTCAAAACTAGATTTTATTTTTTTTAGATTCTTTTTCTTTCTGTTATTCTCTTCCATATTCGAATACACAATATTTATAGATAAACAATTACAATATTTTTTAAAAAAAACTGGGACATGAGGATTACCCTCTGTCCCACGTTTAAGT
>JAFZXD010000157.1 GCA_017616955.1 Eubacterium sp.
CAAGGCCGGGAATCCCGACCTTGTCCTGTGTATACTTATCTATTAATCCTGCTTGACTGCCTGTAAGATAGTAATTCATTTTTTTACCCTTAATCTCTGCCCAATGCATATACGTTATCAGCTTCAGAACCGAGTATACTAAATGGCCAGTACACTGTACTTCTGTCAAATGAACCCGGATCATTTACCATGAATCCATTATTATCATAACCATATACAACAATGAAATGTCCGCAGCTGGTAAAGTGTCCAACATGCATGGCAAGTATCAGCATCTCGCCACTGTCCAGATGTCTTTTAAACTCAGCTTCATCATTAGCTATTCTGTTGCAATACAATCCAAACTCTGGTGCAGCCTCCCAAAAGAGCTCATGTGCCGTACCTACATTACTTACATAATAACCGTGATTCATACTGTATGTCGCAATATACGGAGGTGATGCATAGGTTATGTTTGTGAGGGCAGTGATAACCATTGAAAAGCTCGTAGGTCCACAAGCCGATGATTTCATAGTACCATTTCCGTATGGAAATGTAGCCCATCTCGGATCATACTGCAGAAACAGCGGATGCGACGCTCTTAACTCATCATCTGATAGATTCAGGATCCAGTCGCCGTTCGTAGCCAGCTGATTCATACTGGAAACGATCTCGATACCACTGCTTGCAACGTATTTACTATCTTCTTCCCATGACCGCCTTTCGGCTTCTGCAATTACCGCATCTTCGGAATCATACGAATCTGTTGAAAAGTCCATCTCTGAGAAGTCAATCATATCATCGTATTCCGGATCATCCGGTGTAAGATCTTCCGGTTCTTCTGTGCTGTATTCCACATATTCTCTGGTAGCTTGTGATTTGCGAAATTCCTCGAGAAGCATTCTGTCGATTTCTTCATCTTTTGAGAAATCGGAAACAGTATTGGTTTCTCCTTCACCATCAGTCTTTCTGTTCATCATAAGACTTACAGCAAGTCCGGCTACAAGCACTATAGGAAGAACAATAAATGTGAAAATGATTTTCTTCTTATCTCCCATAATTTAATCGTGCAGTTTTCTCTTATCAATTATTCTAACTGCTTTTCCTTCACTTCTTACTATTGATTTTGGTGCAAGCAGATGCATCTTAGGTCTGATTCCAAGCATAGTTACCATAGCTGACGTAAGACTCTTTCTAGCCGCATCAAGATCTGATTCTTCTCTGTATTTCTTGAACTGCTCTTCTGACAGCTCTACGTTAATATCAAATGTATCTTCATTTCCTACTCTGTCTACAAGGATCTGATAGTTAGGTGTGTATCCGCACTTCAGAAGAACTGTTTCAATCTGTGATGGGAATACATTTACACCACGAATGATCATCATGTCATCTGAACGTCCCTTTGGCTTACACATCTTGATATGTGTACGTCCGCAAGAACATTTCTCTCTCTTAAGAACTACAAGATCTCTGGTTCTGTATCTGATAAGTGGAAATGCCTCCTTGTCGAGAGATGTAAATACAAGCTCTCCTTCAGATCCCTCAGGAAGAACTTCTCCTGTATCAGGATCGATTACCTCTGCATAGAAATGATCTTCATTAATATGCATTCCTGTCTGAGCTTCACACTCAAATGAAACACCCGGACCTGATATCTCAGTAAGTCCATAGATATCATAAGCCTTAATTCCGAGACTCTTCTCAATGCTCTGTCTCATCTCTTCTGTCCATGGCTCTGCACCGAAAATACCAGCCTTAAGATTTATATCATCGGCTGTGAGTCCCATATCATGAAGCTTTTCTCCGATATAAGCCGCATATGATGGTGTACAACAAAGAATTGTTGAATTAAGATCTCTCATGAACTGAATCTGTCTTTCGGTATTACCTGATGACATAGGAATTGTAAGACAGCCAACCTTGTGAGAACCATCATGAAGTCCTGCTCCACCTGTAAAAAGTCCATAACCGTAAGCAACCTGTACAACATCCTTCTGAGAACCACCTGCTGCAACAATAGCTCTTGCGCAGCACTCAGCCCATAAATCAAGATCATGCTGTGTATAGAATGCCACAACTCTACGTCCTGTTGTACCACTTGTAGAATGAATACGAACGCAATCCTTAAGCGGTTTTGAAAGAAGTCCGTAAGGATAAGCCTCTCTCAGATCACTCTTTGTAAGAAAAGGAAGCTTGCTGATATCCTCAAGTTTCTTTATATCTTCAGGTGCAACACCTTTCTCATCCATCAGATTACGGTAATATTCATTATTCTCATAAACAAATTTTACCTGCTTTAAGAACTTTTCCTCCTGAAGCTCCTTAAGCTTTTCAACGGGCATTGTTTCGATTTCTTCCTGGAAATACTTTGCCATCTCTGTTCCTCCTAGAACGTTATATATTAGTTAAATTAATTATGTTCAAATATTTGATTTACATGTTTGATAACTTACTCTTTCTCATCAAGAAATTCAACAACATCAAAGCTATCAACATGTTCCGGAACTCTGTCTTCTTCCGGAGGAAGCTTCATATAGTCTCCGTAATAATTCCTGAGAGATTCATCATACTCTCCCGGAACAAAGAAATTCCTTCCTCGAATAGGAAGTTCCTTCCTTGTCTTATACCATTTCTTCTTATAAACGCAATTGGAAAGAAATGATGCCGATGCGTTTGAAAGAATAAAATCCGTACATCTTTTTTTCTTATTATATCTTCTGGAGACCTTATCATATCTTTTAAATATCCATGCCAAAGGGAAGAATAACCCTAAACGACATATAAGATAAACAGCAAGTCTGCTTACGGGATTCTCAGGTGGATAATACTTTAGCTTGTATCTTCTGCTTGTTGCGAGAACATACAGAAGTTTAAGCTCGAAAACCTGAAGTTTCCCTCTGAGGCCTCCCGGGAAATTATCCATTATAAAGAAGTCAAAGAACAGATACTGGCAATGTATATGATTATAAAATCTTGCCTCAGCATCTTCTTTCTTAAACAGAACCTTATCATACATTATCCTTGATGTAAAATCCCAAAAGCTGTAATCTTCCGGATTTGGAACATGTATAAAGTACGGTTCCAGTTCATCACGATACTTTAAAAGCTTATCAAA
>JAFZXD010000017.1 GCA_017616955.1 Eubacterium sp.
GTTCTTCGTACTCAGACTTCATCTGTTCAGGCAAGAATCATGCTTGCAGCAGGTAAACTTAAAGAGACATCAAAGGGCTTCCCTGAGAGAAGTCTTCCTATAAAGATTATTTCACCGGGACGAGTATTCCGTTCAGACGAAGTAGATGCCACACATTCACCATCTTTCCATCAGGTAGAGGGACTGGTTATCGGAAAGGGCATTACTATGGCTGATCTTAAAGGAACACTTGATCAGTTCGCTATGAACTTCTTCGGTCCAAAGACTAAGACAAAGCTTCGTCCTCATCACTTCCCATTTACAGAACCATCAGCAGAGGTTGATGTAACATGTTTCAAGTGTGGCGGAAAGGGTTGCGGAGTCTGCAAGGGATCAGGCTGGATTGAGATCCTTGGTTGTGGAATGGTTCATCCACATGTACTTGAGATGTGCGGAATCGATCCTGAGGAATATTCAGGATTCGCATTTGGTATCGGACTTGAGAGAGTTGCACTTCTTAAGTATGAGATCGCAGATATGAGATTAATGTATGAGAACGATATTCGTTTCTTAGAGCAGTTCTAAATTGGAAGAAGGAGATTAGCAATATGAACACACCTATTTCATGGATAAAAGCATATGTTCCTGATCTGGACGTAACTCCACAGGAATTTGTAGATAAAATAACTCTTTCAGGTTCACACGTTGAAAACTTCAACCAGTATGACAAGAACCTTGAGAAGATTGTAGTTGGAAAGATTCTTTCTATAGATAAGCATCCTGATGCAGACAAACTTATCGTATGTCAGGTTGATATCGGAGAGGCTGAGCCAATCCAGATCGTAACAGGAGCGTCAAATGTTAAAGTTGGTGATATGACACCTACAGTTCTTGACGGCGGAAAAGTTGCAGGCGGACATGATGGCGGAGAGCTTCCTCCTGACGGAATCCGTATTAAGGCAGGAGCCCTTAGAGGAGTTCCTTCAAATGGTATGATGTGTGCTATCGAAGAACTGGGTTCATCAAGAGAGCTCTATCCTGAAGCACCGGAGGACGGAGTATATGTATTCCCTAAGTCATCAGGTGTTAAGCCCGGAGATGATGCAGTTAAAGCACTTGGACTTGATGATACAAATGTTGAGTATGAGATCACATCCAACCGTGTAGACTGCTTCTCTATCATAGGTATGGCAAGAGAGGCTGCGGCTACATTTGACCTCGACTTTAAGCCTCCTGTAGTTGAAGTTAAGGAAACTGCAAAAGAGAAGACAGAGGACTATGTATCTGTAGAGATTCAGGATACAAAGCTCTGTAAGAGATATATCGCAAGAGTTGTAAAGAATGTTAAGATCGGACCTTCACCTAAGTGGATGCAGGACAGACTCCGCAGCCAGGGTATCCGTGCGATCAACAATATAGTAGATATAACAAACTATGTTATGGAAGAGATGGGTCAGCCTATGCATGCATTTGACCTCTCAACTATAGCCGGAAATAAGATTGTTGTTAGATGTGCAAACGACGGAGATAAGTTCACTACACTTGACGGAATCGAAAGAGACCTTGATAAGGATGTACTTATGATCTGTGATGGCGAGAAAGAGATCGGAATCGCAGGTATCATGGGTGGTGAGAATTCCATGGTTACAGATTCTATGGATACTCTTCTTTTCGAGGCTGCATGCTTTGACGGAAATAACATCCGTAAGTCAGAGCGTCGTCTTGGACTCAGAACAGATGCTGCAGGAAAGTTTGAAAAAGGACTTGATCCAAATCTTGCAGAGGAAGCAATCAACCGTGCATGTCAGCTCGTTGAAGAGATGGGATGCGGAGAGGTTCTTAAAGGATCTGTTGATATCTATCCGGAACCTGTACTTCCTTGGGAGCTTCCATTTGAGCCTGAGAAGATGAATGCACTTCTTGGACTTGATGTTCCTGTAGATGTTCAGCTTCATATATTCGACAGACTTGGAGTAACATATAACGAGTCAAATAAGACTCTTACTATTCCAACATTTAGACAGGACCTCAGATGTCTTGCCGATCTTGCTGAAGAAGTGGCAAGAATCTACGGATATGACAGAATTCCATCAACACTTCCGACAACAAATGCCGGAATCGGTGGTATATCATATGAGGAAAGCATTAACAGAGTTGCCAGAGCAGTTGCTGAAGAGAACGGATTCTCACAGGCATATTGCTACAGCTTTGAGAGTCCAAAGGTATATGATAAGCTTCTTATACCTGAAGATAATCAGCTTAGACAGGCTATTAAGATAAGCAACCCTCTTGGAGAGGACTTCAGTATCATGCGTACTCTTCCTCTTAATGGACTGCTTACATCACTTTCAATAAACTTCAACAGACGTAACAAGAATGTACGCCTTTATGAGCTTGGAAAGGTATATCTTCCTAAAGCCCTTCCTCTTACAGAGCTTCCTGAAGAGAAGGAAAGACTTGCACTCGGTATGTATGGAGACTGCGACTTCTTCACACTTAAGGGAGTTGTTGAAGAACTTCTGAATAAGCTTAACTTCGGTAAGGATTGTGAATATACACCTACTCAGGAGTATCCATTCCTTCATCCGGGAAGACAGGCAAATATCCAGAAGGGTAAACTCAATGTTGGATATATCGGACAGCTTCATCCTATGGCAGCTATGAATTATGATATGAAGGGTGAAGTATATGTTGCAGTTATCAATATGGATGTTGCTGCAATGCTTACAAAGACAGATGTTAAGTACACAGGAATTGCTAAGTTCCCTGCATCAACACGTGACCTTGCTCTTGTATGTGACAAGACAGAGTATGTTGGTGAGATAGAGAAAGTAATTCGTAAGAATGCCGGTAAGTTCCTTGAAAGCCTTGAACTCTTTGATGTATATGAAGGAGAGCAGGTTGGCGAAGGAAAGAAGAGTGTTGCATTCTCACTTGCATTCAGAGCTCAGGATCATACACTTAAGGATGACGAAGTTAATCCTTCGATTGAGAGGATTCTGTCTGCGCTGTCTGCACGTGGAATCGAAATACGTGGGTAAATTGGTGATAATATGAATGTAAGTGATTTCGATTACGAGCTTCCACAGGAGTTGATTGCGCAGGATCCTTTGGAGAAGCGCGACAATTCCCGTCTTATGGTTATTCATAGGGATACGGATGAGATAGAACATAAGCATTTTCATGATGTTCTTGATTATCTGAATCCGGGAGATTGTCTTGTAATAAATGAAACGAAAGTTATTCCGGCTCGTCTTCTGGGAACAAGAGAGGGAACAGGCGCAGCCATCGAGGTTCTTCTTCTGAAGAATAAGGGTGGAAATGTCTGGGAGTGTCTTGTTCGTCCGGGAAAGAAGATGAAGGTGGGAGCGAGAGTTCAGTTCGGATGTGAGGAATCGGACGGTGGTGATTCTAAGCCTCTTCTTGTTGGAGAAGTTGTGGATATAGTTGAGGAAGGAAATCGTCTTATCCGTTTTGAATATGAAGGAATCTGGGAAGAGGTTCTGGATAAACTGGGTGAGATGCCGCTTCCTCCTTATATTACTCATAAGCTTGAAGACAAGAACCGTTATCAGACGGTTTACGCAAAGAATACGGGAAGTGCTGCAGCTCCGACTGCAGGACTTCATTTTACCGAAGAGCTTCTGAAGAAGATTGAAGAGAAAGGAATACGTATTGCCAGACTCACTCTTCATGTCGGACTGGGTACTTTCAGACCTGTAAAGGTTGATAAGATTGAAGAACATCACATGCATACTGAATATTTTGAGATAACTCAGGATGCGTGTGATATAATAAATGAGACGCGCGCTAACGGAGGCAGAGTAATATCGGTAGGTACGACAAGTACTAGAACCCTTGAAACGGTTGCTTCAAGACAGGATCTTCACAAGAGTGATAAGGATTACTGCATGAAGCCTCTCAGTGGTTCAACAGATATATTCATCTATCCGGGATATGAATTCAGATGTGTAGACAGTCTTATTACAAACTTCCACCTTCCCGAATCAACTCTTATAATGTTGGTTTCTGCATTTTATAACAGGGAAAAGGTGCTGGATGCATATAAGGAAGCCGTGAATGAGAGATATCGTTTCTTCTCGTTTGGAGACGCGATGATCTTGTTATAAGAATGTATTGAGTTAACTGTGAAATGTAGGGATAACTTAGAGTGACGATATAGAATGAAAAATGTGATATGATATGAAGATCATTCGTGATTGTATAAAGCTTTTAAAAGACTGTATGAAGCTTTTTAGATTTAATATGACCAATATCTTACTGTTTGAGATTATTCTCAAAGCAGTTTCTTTTGCTGTGCTTATTCCGATGTATTATACATTTATCAATGTATCGGTCAAGCTCTCGGGCATATCATATCTTTCTAAAGAGACGGTGAAGAAGTTCTTTAAGGCACCGTCAACATATGCATTTCTATTCATAATGTTTTTCTTTGCGGCGATGGTCATAATGATCGATGTCTCGGGAATAAATTATGCATATCACAGAGCAAATTATCTGAAAAAAACAGGTCCGATCAGAATGTTTCTTTTCGGAATATCCAGCGCACTTAGATTAATGCGACCGAGAAATATGCCGGTAGCCGCATCAATCTTCTGCTACATTCCGATCATGGGCTATGTTGCGCTGGCATTTCACCTGCTGAATATCAAAGCACCTTATATTATAGATCTTGTTTCCATAAACATGTATCTGACTGTTTCGGTGCTGTTGATATATGTGATAATGCTTATCTATACACTCAGGTATACATTTCTTATACATGTATATAATATAGAACAGGTTAGTTACAGAAAGTCGATAGACAGGACCAAAGATCTTCTGAAAGGTAAAAGAATTCTCATTATAGGCGGACTTATGCTGTGGTGCTTTCTGACCATAGGAGTTCCTGCATTGCTGGATCACTGTTATACGGGAGTTGTTCTGAGATATATCCTAAAGAGTGCCGGTTCGATTAAGGCGACAACTATGTTCTATGAAGCGATCAAAATCGTGATGTCGGTGTTCTATGTTCTTCTGGGACTTCCGCTTATATATTCATTTATTTGCAATGAGTATTACAATATCATTCCTGAAAAGGAAGGTAGGAAGAGCCTTGAGAACTTTAATGACTATGGTGTAAAGAAAGGACATAATGAACGTCAGATATTTCTTCTTGTTCTTTCACTTGCCATTATAGTCGACGTGGGATACTACGCGCTGAAGCGTTTTAATGTTATATCGCTGGATGCGTCGTATCTTGAAAAGGTTACCATTACGGCTCATAGAGGAGACAGTCTGGCTGCTCCCGAAAATACGCTGGCTGCATTTGAACTGGCTATAGAAAACGGAGCTGATGTAATAGAGCTGGATGTAAGACAGACGAAAGATGGCGAGATAGTCGTCATGCATGATGAAAATGTCAAACGAACCTGCGGTGTAAACGCAAAGGTCGGAGAGCTTACGCTTGCTGAGATAAAAGAACTAAGTGCAGGAGCTAAATTTAAAGGAAAGAATAAAGAACTTTACAAAGATGAGAAGATTCCGACTCTCCGTGAAGCTATAGAGCTGATAGGAGACAGGGCGAAGCTGAATATAGAGCTGAAACCCGCAAAGACTGACAAAAAGATGGAGCAGGCGGTTGTAGAAATCATAGAAGAATATGACTACTATGATAACTGCGTCGTTGCATCTCTGACTTACGGCTCGATAAGAAGAGCAAAAAAGGCTGATGAAAAGGTCAAGACCATATATGTCATGGCGGTTGCCATGGGAGACTTCTATGATCTGGAATATGCCGATGGATTCAGTATTAAATATAGATTTATAAATAATGAAGTAATCAAAAATGCACATAAAGCCGGAAAGCAGGTTTATGCCTGGACAATCGATGATAAACAGATTCTGGAGAGCATGATGCTCCTTGACGTGGATTCGGTTATAACGAATGATCCTGATGGTATTCGGCGTGCTATGTATGATAACTATTACGGTGATACACTTTTAGAAAGATTAAGTACATTTCTTGAGAATCAGTTATAGCTTGAAAGGAGATAATATGTTACACTATGTTCTGGTGTTTTTTATATCAATGGTCCCGCTGATTGAACTTAGAGGGGCTATTCCATATGCAATCAAATTCGGACTTAATATGCCTATGTCATATACGATAGCTATTATAGGAAATATGCTTCCGATGCCATTCATCTTTTTCTTTGCTAGAAAGGTGCTGGAATGGGGATCTAATATTCAGTGGCCTAAGGGACTTGGATGGGTTGGTAAGTTTTTTAAGTTCTGTCTTGA
>JAFZXD010000158.1 GCA_017616955.1 Eubacterium sp.
AAGGGAATCATTTGCACCATTACTTCCCGGCATCTCCAGATCAAGTCCTGCCGCTATTCCCTTTACTCTCTGAGATACAGCTCCCCAGTCAGACATAACCAGTCCCTCAAATCCCCCTTCATCTCTAAGGATTTTATTTAAAAGCCAATCATTTTCTGAAGCATATGTACCATTTATTCGATTGTATGATCACATCATTGTCCATGGCTGTGCTTTCTTAACTACTGTCTCAAATGCTGTCAGATATATCTCTCTGAGTGTTCTTGCATCTATAATGCTGTCTGCATACATTCTCTCAGTTTCCTGCGAATTTGCAGCAAAATGTTTTACCGAGGTTCCCACATTCTGCGACTGCACACCATTTACATATGATGCAGCCATCTCACCTGTCAGATACGGATCTTCCGAAACATACTCGAAGTTTCTTCCGCAGAGTGGAGATCTCTTTATATTGATAGCCGGTCCGAGAATGGTAGAAACATCCTCAGCCTGACATTCCTTACCCAAAATGACACCCATGTCATACATAAGTTTTTTATCAAATGAAGCTGCTGTTGCACATGCGGTCGGAAAACATACCGCATCAATAGAGTTATAAATCTCATTCTGGTTTGCAACCAGCATATCGAATTCTTGTTTTCTGAGTCCGTGAGGGCCGTCACTTACAAAGACCGCAGGAACTCCCAACTCTTTAAATTCTTCAGTCGTCCACATATCATGTCCCGAGACATAAGACGCCTTCTGTTCAAGTGTCATTTTGGAAATTATGTTCTTTATATCCACTATTCCTTCTCCCTTCCCGGCTTTCGCCTAAATACCCCCACATTAATATACTTTTATAATCACGAATCTGCCGATGCTGTTTTCTTTAATGCATCTGTTTTTGAATACAGCACCTTCAATATAATTGGTGTAAGTATTGAACTTACTATTATAAGCAGAATAACTGAAGTAAAATACTTACTCTCCAGCATTCCAACTTCCAATCCCTTCTTTGCTACAATAAGAGCGACCTCTCCTCTTGTCATCATTCCGACTCCTATTTTCAGGGTCTCATATCCACGAAAACCGCAGATTCTTGCAGCAAGCGCACAACCTATTATCTTTGAAAAAAGTCCTACAACAACAAATCCGGCTGAGAACAGCAGTATTGTCATATCAAGACTCTTAAGATCCGTCTGCAGACCGATACCAACAAAGAATACAGGTCCGAATATCATATAGGAATTGATATCCATCTTACTATCTATATAATCTGAGTCATCTAGAGAACTCAGTACGATTCCGGCTACATATGCTCCTGTGATGTCTGCTATTCCAAAATACTTATCGGCTATATATGAAAGAGCAAGTGCTATTCCAAGTCCGATTATCGGAATTCTCTGAGTTCTTGGATGCTTACTATCAAGCCAGTTCATAAGCTTGAACAATATAAATCCAAATATTGCAGAGAGCACAAAAAAAGCGACTGTTCTGATGATCACATCACTTATCTTACTGCTGGTATCCTTAAAGCTTACAACCATTGTGAGAACCAGAATACCTATAACATCATCAATTATAGCGGCACTTAGAATGGTTGTTCCTGTTTCTTCAGATATCTTTCCCAGTTCTTTAAGTGCCTGAACGGTTATACTAACCGAAGTAGCAGTAAGAATTGTTCCGACAAACAACGCACGGAAGAATCCGTCGGTTCCGAATTTTTCAAATCCGTAAAAACTCATATAAAGAAGAGTTCCGCCTATAAGTGGAACAAACACTCCGGCGCAGGCTATAACAGTAGCCTTGACTCCTGTCTTCTTAAGCTTACCAATATTGGTTTCAAGTCCGGCACTGAACATCAGAAGAATTACACCAATCTCAGCTATTCCACTTATGAAATCCGATGTTTTCACAAGATGAAGCAGACTCGGTCCGAGAATAAGCCCGGCTATAATCTCTCCGACAACCTGCGGTGCTTTGAATCTTCTGGCCAAAAGACCGAAGGTTTTAGCAAAAAGAATTATAAAAGCTATATCTCTTAGAATCAGCAACTTATCCATAATATATCACCTCTGATATTTTCAATTTCTGACGTCCTATTATAGTGAATTAAAACGTCTATGTCAATGACAGAGATAACACTATTTTTTTGAATAAAAATACTGCTCAAAATGAAAAAACATGATTCATTTTTTCGTACATTATGGTTTCCGTTTTTTCACCCGTATTACAAAGCATATACGATGCTCCTGCTTTCCCGGCATTTACCTGAAGGAGTTTTATATATTCCTTCAGCGCATCATCATATTCACTTATGGTTCTTCTATTGAGTGTAAGTCGAATATCTTTATTTTCATCTTCCGAATCTATAAATCGGTAAGCACCATTAAGGTTTATATTCATTTCCTCTTCGGACAGAATATGTATCAGCATAACCTCAGTACCATAATACCGAAAATACTTCAGTACATCAACTTCCGAAGAAGCAAAATCTTCATCCATAAAGTCCGATAAGATAAATGTCATACCACCTCTTGATCGAGCAGCCCTTTTTAGCGCATCTGCTATATCTATCCTATCAGACGGCTTACGTGCCTGAAGCCATTTGTCCAGAATCACCATTCCGTTCTTTCCCGACTGAACTCTCAGGGGTGCTGATATATCGGCAAGATCGGTAACATATACCGCGTCCCTTCCGTTCATGGCTATATAACTTATGATTTCAGTAAGTTCAGCCATGAGTGTACTCTTAAGTTTTTCACCGAATTCCATAGAATGACTCGTATCAAGAAAGATATTAACCCTTCCTTCACGTTCTTCCATGAATTCTTTGATGTAGAGCTTATCCAAACGAGCATACGCATTCCAATCTACATATCGCATATCATCTCCGGGAATATATTCACGATATCCGGAGAATTCCGCAGAACGCCCCTTGGCAGATGACTTTCTGGTACCCTCGCCCTGAGACAGACTTCTCTTAATATTCAGATGTAATCGCCTGTACTTCTCCAGGCCACGAATATCCAATGTCTGCATAGCCGCTCCTTACATGAGAGTTCTTATTACCGCATCCTCATTTATTCCATCAGCCACCGCATCAAAGCTGAGTATTATCCTGTGTCTCATAACAGGAAGTATTACACTGTCTATATCTTCAAATGATACATTAAGTCTTCCGTTCATATAAGCTCTGGCCTTTGCGCATCTTACTATATGCTGTGCTGCACGAGGACTGGCGCCTTCACGAATATACTTATTCTCATCATGAGTCTTCATTACTATATCAAGAGCTCTGTCCATAACAGCTTCCGCTATCGGAATCTGCTGGATCATACTTCTGATCGATATGAGCTGCTGAGCATTTATAACCGGTCGAGCCGGTTCAACGTTGTATCCCTCAGTCAGTGTAACTATGGATCTGAGTTCTTCTTTCTTCGGAAATTCAACCAGAAGCTTCATCGCAAATCTGTCGAGCTGTGCCTCCGGAAGAGGATATGTTCCTTCCTGCTCGATGGGATTCTGTGTTGCTATAACAAAGAACGGATCGGGAAGTGCATATGTCAGATCTCCAACCGTAACCGTATGCTCCTGCATGGCTTCAAGAAGTGCAGACTGAGTTTTCGGAGTTGCACGGTTTATCTCATCCGCCAGGATTACATTTGCAAAGATAGGACCGGCCTCAAACTTGAAGCTGCTTCCTTTTTCATCTCTTACCATAATGTTTGTACCGGTTATATCCGCAGGCATAAGATCCGGCGTAAACTGTATTCTCTTAAATGCCATACTGAATACTCGGCTGATTGTCTGTACCAGTCGAGTTTTTCCGAGTCCCGGCATACCTTCGAGAAGAACATTTCCTCCGGTAAGAAGGACCAGAAGAAGATTATCGACAGTGTCGTTCTGCCCTATTATCTCCTTATGTATCTCTGTCTTGATATTGTTGATTAATACTCTTCCTTCTTCATATTCGCTCATATACTATTCTCCTCTTTATGCTTAGAAATCATTACTTTGATAGATCCGAAAAATAATTCTTCAATACATCGGACATATTTCCCGGATACTTACCCTTACTGATTCCTTCATTTGCTGTCTTACTGTATTCATTAATGACTGTATCATACGGAACTTTTTCTCCGTCCCAAGCCAGTCCATTCTGTTCTCTGCTAAACTGAGATGTTGAATTATCTCCGTACTTTCCTGATAAGTTCTTATTTACACTTACATAATCATGATTATGAGATACTCCTGTTTCTCCGGAACCATTACCCTGTCCGGCTCCGCCTCCGTTGTTACCTCCCTGGCCACCGTTGCCTCCGTTTTTCTGACCATTTCCGTTTTGCCCGGAACCATTCTGACCGTTCTGATCATTCTGACCGGACCCGTTCTGGGTCTGTCCGTTTTGGTTCTGACCATTATCACCGTTCTGATTATTCTGGCCGTTACCGTTTTGATTCTGTCCATTTTGGTTTTGGCCATTCTGATTTTGGCCATTCTGGTTCTGATTGTTCTGGTTTTGACCATTATCACCATTCTGATTATTCTGGCCGTTACCTTTCTGTCCGTTCTGGTTTTGACCGTTCGGATTATTCGGATCATTATTTGAAGCAGTCTGCTTATTTTGAGACTTCATCTGATTCTCCGCCATCTCCTGGGCAGATTTTATCTGCTTATTTGCGGATTCCGATTTGCCGTTTGCCATGTTATCAAGTTTTTCGGAAGTATCACCAAGCTTGTAGTTATATTTTTCTTTAGCTTTGGCAAGTTCTTTTCCTGTCTTGCTTTTCTTTATCTCCTGACGGGATGCTTCAAGAGATTCCATAAGTTTATTCAACTCTTTGAGCTCTTCCGGCGAAAGACCTTTTGTATCAATCTTAGAAAGCTCATCAAGAATTTCTTTTACTTCTTTTTCTGCCTGTTTTGCTGCCACCTTTGTTTTGTGTTTTTCTTCAGCAGTCTTCTTCGAAGGTGTCGGAATTATATAAGCAACAACGCATAACAGTAACATAGTGATAAATATAAGAAGCTTCTTTAACGGAAATGTCATCGGAACCTTTATCTCCGAAGCCTTTGCTCTCAGATTCATTTCCGCATCCTGTCGCTGAAGCTGACATATTTTATCGGCATAATTCTGATTCTCATATGCTGTGATTATCTTCTCTTTAAGTCCAAATCCATCTATATAAAGCGCTGCATCTTTATCATTCTTTCGATGTTTAACTCCCAGGAATACACCGACGGGAATAGCAACGATCAAAGGAATCACTGCAACATATATAGCCGAATAAAAAGGAATAATAAGGCTTATAAACATAACAAGAAGTGCCACTGTGCTGCCCCACATAAGGCAGCCGACAACGTCACTTCTCATCACATTCTTATTCATTTTTATTCTGACACGATTTATAAAGCTAAGTATAAACTCCATATATTATTCCTTTATAAATTCACAAAACAACTATTTCTTACCCGGCCTAATATTCTTTGCTGCAAGAAATACAAATAATATTCCGACCACTGTCTGCATTATAACCGAAAGACTGATCCAGACATATTTATTATTAAAAATTGACATAGGTCCGCTCGCATTTCCAAACATATCGATTACGTCAATATTTGTCATTTTATCTATGAAAAATACTATAAACGTAAAAATCGGATCCAGTAAAAGCGCAATAGGCGCCAAATAATAGTTGGTTCTATCTCTGTCTATCAGATACTCCATAAGCCAGAATATAAAAGGTAATCCATAGATTCCAAAATATATAACATATGAAAGTATGATTGAAGTGATACTTTTCTTACATATTGAAGAACAAAGAATACCGATAGATCCTGTCATAAATGCAAATATAATCGCAAGGAAGATATACTCAAAAAGTGCAATCCATGAGAGACCTCCCATGATAAATGAAACTGATACAAGCGGAATACTGGCTATGATAAATGTCATAACTCTGACTACCGCGGATCCTATCTTTCCGAGAATAATCTGACGTTCTGTTATAGTCGTAGTAAGAAGTACATCCATTGTTTTTCGTTCTTTTTCACCCGATATAGATGAAGCTGTTATGATAGGAATGATAAGGCCTATAATACTAAGCTGAACAGAACCGACTACAGGGAAGAAATAAACAAATCCCTCGTATATTTCCGTGTTCCTCGAACCACGTCCGTAAGAATAGCTAAATGTTGAATACGTAAGGAAAAATACTATCGCAAGGGCAACTATATATGCAAAAAGTCCCCATGAAAACTTCATGCTTCGAGATATGACCTTAAGATCTTTTTTAATTATTGGGCTGTTGAACGGTTTGGTCATATGCATTTCTCCTTTCTGCGTCTGCCTCTTCGGTAATCTTCATAAATATATTCTCAAGAGAATGCTCTTCTCTTCTAAATCCTCCAATGACTATTCCTTTGGAAAGAATATCAAATATAATCCTGTTTACCATTATATCATCCTGTACTCCACTGATGATGATCTGGTTTTCTTTTACGGATTCAACTCTGACTCCGGGATACTCGCTAATCATCTGAACTATCTGATCAGGAGCAGTTCTGAGCTCGATGATCAGACGACTGGTGTCCATTCCTGTCTTCATTACATCACTCATCAGTCCGGCAGTAACCAGTCTTCCGTGATTCATAATACCTATACTGTTGCACATTTCCGATATATCTGCCAGAATATGCGAACTGATAACAATGGTCTTGCCCATCGACTGAAGATTCATCAGTAGTTCCTTCATCTCAACTCGAGCAACCGGATCGAGTCCCGATGATGGCTCATCCATTATCAGAAGTTCCGGATTATGAAGAAGAGCTCTGGCAACACACAGTCTCTGTTTCATACCTCTTGAAAGAGTATCTACATAAAAATCTTTCTTATCGGTCAGATTAACAAGCTCCAGCAGATCGTTTGTTGTACTCTGAATATCTCTGTAACTCATTCCGTTCAGAGAACCGTAAAATTCCATATATTCAGTAACTTTAAGATTATCATATACTCCAAAGAAATCAGGGACATAGCCAATTACTTTTTTCAGATTTCTCATCTCTGAAGCGGAGGAACCTCTTGTTATTCCATTTACACTTACTGTACCGGAATTCGCCTGAAGCAGTCCGCAGATTATTCTTATAGTTGTAGTTTTTCCTGCACCGTTCGGTCCGACGAAACCAAAAAGGTCTCCCTTCGGAACTCTGAGAGTAAGCCCCTGAACAGCCGGGAATCGTCCGTAGCTTTTATACAAGTCTGATATATATAACATAGAATATCCCCCTATTTAACGACATAACAAGTCCATGATTTTTCATTAAGATCGGTAACACTTTCTCCATTTACAATACCCACCGCTGTAAATGTTCTTGCAGTGTTATCATCCAATGCAACTGTCATGGCTGCGATAGCAGATGCTTTTTCATAGTCTTTTACCCTATAAGCTTCATCTGCTTCATTCATCTGAATCCCATTCTTAGTTCCGTATTGAATTCCATTAGCCTGAATAAGATTCAGCTTGATCGTCTGTCCCGGCTCTACATTTTCTATTATCTGATATTCATCTTCTGTTATCACCAAAAGATAATCGAACTTAACATTTGTCT
>JAFZXD010000159.1 GCA_017616955.1 Eubacterium sp.
CATCAACCTTTCCCTCAAAAACACGACTGATGATCAGGTTCATCTCTTTAAGAAGAAGTCCTGCTACAACAAGACTGATGACAACAATTTCTGATGAAGCAAGCACACGAATAATCCCTGTTTTCTCATTAAATCTTGTGCTGAGAAAACTCGGGAGAGTTATTATTCCGCCACTGATTCTGGAATATCTCATAAGTCTGAAAGCCTGAATATTCCACAATATGATCATGCAAACAAATATACCCAGATATTCCCAGAATATACCGGCTCCAAACAGGTATATATAAAATGGCAGAACCACTATACCCATAAACCCTACAAGAAAAACAGTGGTAAGAAATCCCAGCTGATATCCCTGCATATTCTTTCCTTTTGCAAAATCAAGTATGTTCATCTAATCGATGGTCTCCATAATAATCAAATAATCGTCGCTGCATATATATGCCTCGTCCGATGTTATCTCGTTACTTATGCCCAGACCTTTCTCTGCCGGCAAAGTGTAATTCTCAAGAGGATACTTAAATCCTTTCAGAGTTATACCTTCTGCCTTATCACCATAAGGCATGATGGAAATGTACTTACCAAGGGCATTTTCTTTTTTTATATATAACTCGCCTTTAGCAATTCTGATACGATTGGTCTTGTTCAGTAGATAGGCCGATATACCTGCATCATATGCATTCTTCAGTATTCTGACTGATGAAAATGTATGATCCAGTCTGCTTCCTGTACAGCCCATCATTATTATCTCTTCCGGACACATATCAATGGCATACTTCAGTGCATGCTCGGTATCCGTATCATCTTTTTCCGGAATCAGAAGTTCCGTATCATATAACTCTGTGATCCTTATCTTCTCTTCTGTGGATACAGAATCAAAATCGCCTATGGCCTTATCAATCTTTATTCCTGCTTCCGATGCATATACAACACCCTTATCGGCGCCGATAACATACACATCGTCCATACTATCAAACGTTTGTCTGAGAAAGCTTCTGTCTACTTCTCCGCCCGCTACTATAAGACATCTCATGACATAATCTCCAAAAAGTCTTTTACATTTTTTTCAACATCACCTGTAAAAACAGATGAACCTGCTACGATGACATTTGCCCCCGAATCAAGAACAGTTCTTACGTTCTCCAGGGTCACACCGCCATCAACTTCTATATCTATTTCTTTTCCTGCAGCTTCAGCCATCTCACGAATAGCTGCTATCCTTCCGTAAGTTTCGGGAATAAACTTCTGACCTCCGAAACCCGGTTCCACACTCATCACAAGTACCACGTCAAGATCGTCGATCAGATCTTTAACCACTGTAACAGGTGTTGCAGGTTTAAGCGAAAGACCGCATTTAATCCCTGCAGCTTTTATCCTTCGAAGGTTTTCTCTTACATCTTTTATAAGATCAACATGCTGCTGTCTGACAGCCTCATAATGAATAGTGAATACATTGGCTCCCGCATTTGCGAAATCATCCAGATATCTGAGTGGATTCTTAACCATCATATGCACGTCGATTATCGCATTGGGAAGAGCCTTTCTGACATACTTCATAATAGGCATTCCAAATGATATGTTCGGAACAAAATCCCCATCCATAACGTCAACGTGTATCATCGTTGCACCTGCCGCCTCAGTCTTCCTCAGTTCTCTCTCCATATGTCCGAAATCAATCGACAGTATAGATGGTGAAAGTTTATTCTCTATCATTGCTTCAGTATCTCCTTTTGGATTTTATCTCTTCATATAAGTCAACATAGCTTTTGTATCTTTTTTCAGATATCTTTCCTTCTTCGACTGCTTCTTTTATGACGCAGTCAGGCTCAGAGATATGAGCACAGCCTGTAAATCTACAGCCGCCCAGCAAGTCTCTGAATTCTCTCATATAATGCTGAAGCTCCCCCTCCTCTTTACACATTACATCTATTGAACTATACCCCGGAGTGTCTATGATCAGACCCTCTTCATTAATCGGAATAATCTCCGCATGTCGCGTAGTATTCTTACCCCTTCCGATCTTCTCACTTATCCCACCGACCTCCATCTTATACTCCTGCGTGATGGAATTGATAAGTGATGATTTGCCGACTCCCGACGGCCCGGAAAGAACTGTCATCTTCCCGCGAAGTATATCCTTTATATCGTCCAGCCCCTCACCGGTCTTATTGGATATACACAGTGTTTTATATCCGGCATCATCGTAGATCTTTCGAAGTTCGGAAATGTCATCTCCCTTCTCATCCAGATCAGCCTTGCTGATGCATAATACCGTTTCTATATCCTGCATCTCCATATTGATGAGGAATCTATCGATCAGTTCACGTCTCGGGCTTGGATTCATAACAGAAAATATCAATACAACCTGATCGGCATTTGCTACCGCAGGTCGTATCAGACAGCTTTTTCTCTCATGAATATCAACCAGATAAGCAGTCCCTTCCTTCTCCTGAATAGGTTCAATATCTACTATATCTCCTACAAGCGGAGTTCTTCCCTGCTTCCTGAAAAGCCCTCTGGCTCTGCATTCATATAAAGTACTAGCGGCATCTACATAGTAGAAGCCGCCGATTCCTTTAATTATTCTTCCTTCTAATACCATATCATTCTTCCGAATATGAAAGTTTAAGCGACTGCGAGAAGAAAGCTGTACAATCTGCACCTTCTTCATCTACAACAGTAAACAGAATCTGTCCGTTATTGTATTTGAGACCTGCAATCTCACCGGAAACATCTATGTGAGTATTCTTGGTAGTCGTCTGGAATACAAGATGATTTCCATCATTGTCACTTATATATACATTTACATTTAAGTTCAGTCTCTCTTCTTCATTGTCAAAATCATTTGCAACTATAGAACCTGAAACTGTACCTTTATATGACTTCTCTTCTGCACCCTTGCTTATAACAAAGCTGACAGAAGTTCCTTCTTTAACCTCTGTTCCGGCAGGAACGGTCTGTCTTATAACCTTACCTTCTTCTACATCGGAACTGTATTCATATTCGATGTCACCAACCTGAAGCTTAGCTTCTTCGATAATGTTTCTGGCCTCTTCCTCTGAACGACCTGATACATCAGGAACAGCAACTGTTTTCTCTTCAGCTCCCTGACTGACATATAAAATAATTGAGTCACCTGCCTTGGCTTTATCTCCGCCTGCAGGATCTGTATAAATAACCTTACCATCTTCTACATCATCATCAAACTTGTAAGATCTGGTAGGTTTAAAACCCTGCTTCTTCAGAAGGCTGTAAGCCTCATCTTCATCCATATTTTTCACATCGGAAACTTCAAGTTCTTCTGCTCCTGCACTAACTGTGATAGTAATCTCAGAATCCTCAGGAATCTCAGTCTGAGCTTCTATACTCTGACTGATAACATATCCTTCACGAACATCAACCGAATACTCTTCAACAAACTTATAATTTGTAAATCCCGATCTTTCAAGGTCCTTCTCTGCAGCCTTCTTGCTGAGACCGATAACATCAGGCATCTTTCTCATAACCTCTTCGGTTGTAGCTTCAGTATCTTCTGTAGTCTTCTTAGCTTCTGTTGTAGCAGTTGTAGTATTTCTCTTCTCTCTGCTTCCGAAACTGAACCATCCCATAGTACTTCCGATAATAACGAATATAATAATGGCTACGATTACAGCTGCAGCGATTCCTCCAACCATAACAGCTTTCTCAAGCTTTGGATCTACATCTGTATCGTCATCATCATCTTCATAATCATGAGTACTTTCATACTCATCATCACTTACTTTCTTAAGCCCGGAGGACTTATGAGTCTCCGGTTCAATCTTTCTTGCAGGACGTCTCTGCTTATCACGTTCTCTGTTCTCTCTCTCACGTCTTTCGAATTCTCTGCTATCGTATTCGTCCGGTTCATCATAGAACTCGTCATCAGACTGATTGAGGAGAGCTTCTATTCTACTTCTGTCAGGAGCCACTGTAGATGATACAGGAGCACCATTGTTATTATATCCATCATTTCTGTTATAACCATTCTGATTATATCCCTGCTGGTTATAAGCATTCTGATTGTATGCATTTGCACCATATGCATCTTCACCCAGATCCTTAGCAGAACTTCCGTTCTTGATACGCTGCATATCTTCACTTGTAAACTGCTGAGTAGGTGCACCAGAAACAGTTGCAGGCGCAACGATAATATCTATATTAGGGTTTTCTTTAACCCTCTTAAGATCCGCAATAAGAGCAGCCGCAGTGAGATATCTTCTCTCCGGCTTCTTCTGTGTGGATTTAAGTATGATTTTCTCAAAACTCTGGAATATATCAGGATACAGCTGTCTCGGCGGTATCATATCATTCTGAATCTGCATAAGAGCTATGGCAACATTTGTATCCCCCTCAAAAGGAACACGTCCTGTAACCATCTCATACATAGTGATACCAAGTGAATATATATCACTTCTCTCATCGCAGTATCCACCTCTGGCCTGCTCAGGTGATATATAATGCACTGATCCTATACCTGTTGTAGACATGGTTGTAGAGGTAGCTGCTTTTGCAATACCAAAATCAGTTACCTTAATATTTCCACTTTTTGATACAATGATATTCTGAGGTTTAATATCTCTATGAATAACATGATGCTCATGGGCTGCTTCCAGTCCTGATGCAATCTGAATAGAAAAATCTATAGCCTGACTCATACTGAGTCTTCCGTTAAGGTTAATGTACTCCTTGAGAGTTATACCCTCAACAAGCTCCATAACAATAAAATATCTTCCATCATCTTCACAAACATCATATACACTTACGATATTGGGATGTGTAAGTCCGGCAGATGACTGTGCCTCTGCTCTGAACTTAGAAACGAAGTTCTGATCTGAACTGTAATCTGATTTAAGAACCTTTATAGCTACAAATCTTCTGAGTCTTTCATCTTTTGCACGGTATACTGTGGACATTCCACCGGTACCGACTACATCTATTATTTCATATCTATCATCTAGTATTGTTCCAGGTTTTAACATATTTCACCTCTTTATATGGAGATTATTATAACGGATATATTGTCATTGCCGCCATAATAATTCGCTCTACTTATCAGTGAGGATACTGCATCCTCAAGATCCGGACTATCAACCACTATATCTCTTATTTCATCATCTTCAACCATATTGGAGAGACCGTCTGAACATAACAGCACCTTATCTCCTTCATTTAATTGAAGCTCAAAGAAGTCCGGCATGGCTTCATCTCGTGAACCCATAGCTCTTGTAATTATATTTTTTTCAGGATGATTCCTGCCTTTATTTCGTTCCAACTGACCATTCCTTATAAGTTCTTCAACCAGGGAATGATCCATCGTAATCTGCCTTATATCATCATTAATAATATATAGTCGGCTGTCGCCTATATTCGCGACATACAAAGTTTTCTCTTGAAAGACAGCCGCAACCATAGTGGTGCCCATGCCCATCTTGTCCCTGTCTTTTTCTGCTTCCTTAAAAAGCTCATTACTAGCGTAAACAAGCGCTCGCTTCAGCAGTGAGACAGGACTCTTGATAGTCGACTTCCTGATAAAATCGGTTATCACACTTATAGCATACCTTGAAGCAAAGTCGCCGGCTGCATGTCCACCCATGCCATCAGCAACAAGAAATAGATTCGGAAGCGGGCCTATAGGAGTCTCGCTTAGGAATATACTATCCTGATTATTGCTTCTCTTTCTGCCTTTGTCAGTTTTTCCGGTAGATATCAATTGTCAGCACCATACTTTCTACGTAACTGTCCACAGGCGGCGTCAATATCGCTGCCCATACCTCTCCTAATAGTAACATTTATTCCATATTTTTCAAGTATTTTCTTAAATTCAGCCACTTCAGACTCCGAGCTTTTCTTGAAATTTCGCTCATCTACTGGGTTTACGGGAATCAGATTAACATGGTATCCTCTGCCCTTCAAAAGGGCTCCAAGCTTCTCTGCATCGTCTGCAGAATCATTTATACCATGCATCAGACTGTACTCCACAGTGATACGTCTTCCTGTTTTCTTAAAATAATAATCAGTTGCCTCTAAAGTCTCGGCAATGGAATACTTATTAGCTATCGGCATAAGAGTTTTTCTTTTCTCATCCGTGGGTGCATGAAGCGATAGGGCAAATGTAATCCCCAGCCCCTCATCAGCCAATCTTTTAATATTCGGAACAATTCCGCAGGAGGATACAGTTATATTTCTTATACTGAGGTTGTACCCTTCCTCACTTGTGATTATATGTACAAACTTAAGAAGATTATCATAGTTCTGGAACG
>JAFZXD010000160.1 GCA_017616955.1 Eubacterium sp.
CATTTAATATATCGAGTGCCTTGATAACACCTGACGGAAGATATGAATCAAATGCTGTCATACGGATATGTGCCCCACGTCTGATAGCAAGTGCGGCAGATAACACAGCCATGTATGCCATAAGTGTAAGAACTACTTCTTCACTCCATGACGGATCGGGAATAAAACTTATATATCTTCCCGCAACACAAAAGCTGGTGATCAAAATATCTGCTATCAGAAATATCTTACAGACAATTAACATGATCTTATATGTTACGTCATATAAAGGTTTTATCTTGTCTACTTGTTTAAAAAAGCCTTTCATAAATCCTCTTTTCTAAACAAGGCACAAAAAAGATAACTTTTTGTGCCTTGTAATTTACTACCTATTAACGACTAGACGAATTACTGCATATCTGTAATCTTCTTATAAAGATCTTCCTGACCCTTAATATTCTCATCTATTACAGACTTTACTGCATCCTGCCATGGTGTGAGATCAGATACCTCGATGATATTTACACCATCTTTCTTAAGCTCTTCAAGAACTTCATTTTCCTTCTGAGCTGAAATCTCACGGTTGTAATCCTGAGCAGCTTTTCCGGCTTCAACAATAATCTGCTGCTGTTCTTCTGTAAGCTCATTCCATGCCTCATCTGTGATGATGATTTCTGTTGCACCTATTGTATGACCATCAAGAATCATATAAGGTGCTACTTCAGGGAATGCATTTGACTTGTAGTTTGCGATAGGCTGTTCTGCACCATCAACTACACCTGTCTGAAGAGATGAATAAAGGTCTGTAAAAGGTATTACTGTAGGTGAAGCTCCAAGTCCTTTTGCAAGTCCTTCCATAACAGGATCTTCAGATACACGAAGTTTCATTCCGCTAAATGAACTAATATCTGTTATCTCATCCTTTGTAAAGAAATGACGGAATCCCTCCTCACCGTAGAAGATTCCTCTTACACCTAATTTATTATCAGCCGGTTCACTAAGGAATTCATTTGCCAGATCAGATGTAGCAAAATTCCAATAATGATCACGACTAACGAATGTATATGGAAGTGAAAGAAGCTTTGATTTCTCTGCACCGTATGGTGTAAGTGAGAATGCTGATATTCTGGAGATATCAACTGTTCCGCCGCCTCCCATCATGTTATCAAGTACATCCTTTTCTGCACCAAGAACACCACTTGCCTGAAGGTCAATCTTAATTGTACCTTTTGATCTTGCTTCAACCTCTTCCTTGAACTTTGTATCTGTCATACCAACAATAGTATCAGGTGGGTTAACCTCAGCCATTACAAATGTGATAACATCACCTGCAGGCTCTTCAACTTCAGCTACATCATCTGTTGCTGTATCTTCAACAGCGGCTTCTGCTGTTGTTGCAGCTGTCGTAGTTTCTGTAGGTGCATCCGGAGCTTTTACTCCGCATCCTGTCAATGCAAGAACTGTTCCTACTGTTAAAAATGTCATAATTGATTTTCTCTTCATAATAACCTCCCTTAAAAAGAATAAATGACATTATCTGTTGCTCTTTATACATATATTATAGGTTAATTATTTTAAGCATAAAATCGGACATTCTTAACATATCGTATGAAATTTTTAACATAAAAAAGCGACTTATCAATAACTGAAAGGTCGCTTTTTCTTAATCTTTTATACTATATTTAAACTTACTGAAAGAAGTATGATTCCAACCAATGTAAATACAACACCGACAGCTATAAACACGGTATATATAGTTTTACTGGTATCATCTCCTTCTATAAACATAGACTCCGGATTAGACGGATCATAGTAAACTCTCACGCTTTCGCCTTTAGCAAATTTACAATGGATATTACTTATCTCAGATGCTTTCTGATAATCCAATCCATTTACCTGATAGCTTACTACAGGAACATAACCGATAGAATCCGGTCCATCCATACTGGTATTATGTACCTCTTTAATATCTACTACTGCGCCGATTACTTTAGAAGTGCATATAGCTTTCTTTTTCTTCTCTTTTGCCCTTATGGAAAGTCCTGCCAGTAAAAATATGATTCCCAGTAAAGAGAATAATCCCCCCAGATACATTAATACATTCATACTTATCCCCCTTCAACTACTGCATTTCCCCAATCTTTATTGAATCGGATGAAGATTCTTAAGTGATACATCAAGGATCGGAGCCGAGTGAGTCAGAGCCCCGCTTGAGATGTAGTCCACGCCCATCTCAACATACTTTGAAAGATTTTCTTTTGTTACATTTCCGGATATCTCTATCTCTGCCTTATGGTCGATAAGCGCGATTGCTTCTTTAAGCATATCCGGTGTCATATTATCGAGCATGATGATGTCTGCTCCTGCTTCAAGAGCTTCTTTTACCATCTCTATATTCTCAACCTCAACCTCAATCTTACGAACGAACGGAGCATACTCCTTCGCCATCTTAATTGCTTCCTTAACTCCGCCTGCTGCTCCGATATGATTATCCTTCAGAAGCACTCCGTCAGAAAGGTTATATCTATGATTGTTACCTCCGCCGACTTTTACAGAATATTTTTCAAACACACGGTTATTTGGAGTTGTTTTACGAGTATCCAGAAGCTTAGTATTGGTACCTTCAAGAAGACTTGCAGTCTTGTTGGTATATGTAGCTATACCACTCATCCTCTGAAGATAGTTAAGTGCTGTACGCTCACCACTAAGTATTACTCTCATATCGCCTGTAACTGTAGCCAGAAGTTCACCCGGAACAACCTTATCACCATCCTGCTTCTTAAGCTCAATCTTAGTATCCTTGTCCATAAGCTCAAATACTCTTGAGAACACATCAAGTCCGCAGATGATTCCTTCTTCCTTACAGATAAGATCTGCAGTTCCAAGCACAGTTCCCTTAACAACGCTATTTGTCGATACATCCTCGCTTGTGATATCTTCCTTAAGCGCAGACAGTATCAACGGATCTACATTACACAGTAAAGTTGCTTTATCAAACATTTTATATTCCTCCGATTATTTCTTAGTAATTGCATTAGCTTTATCAATTGCATCCAGCACAATCTTTCTATATTGCTTATCAAGCTCATCCGAATCCTTATACAATTCAAGATCCGGTATCTTCAGCTCATCGTATTCCAGCTTTTCATATTTATATGATATATCTTTTGCAGCAAGTTTTGCAAAGACCATACTCTCCAAAAGTGAATTGCTTGCCAGTCTGTTTCTGCCGTGTACACCGTTACAAGCCGTCTCACCTATAGCATATAGATGATCACATGAAGTCTTGCTTTGATAATCAACCTTGATTCCACCCATATAGTAGTGCTGCGCAGGAACTATCGGGATTGGTTCCTTTGTAACATCATACCCTTTTTCAGCACAGTACTTAACAATATTAGGAAAATGTGTTCTGATC
>JAFZXD010000161.1 GCA_017616955.1 Eubacterium sp.
ATCTTGTAATTAATACGATCCATCGTCGCCTGATACTTATCGAGGTGCTTCTGGATCTCTTCTCTGGCTTCCGCGAGGATATCCCGTCTTGCCTGAAATGTGCCGTCGCCTTCCTGATAAAGCCTTACATACTCGATCAACATCTCGACCGGAACTCCGGCACTTCTCATACAGATTGCATTTTCGACCCAGGCGATGTCTTCATCATTGAAGTCTCTTATACCGCCTTTTGTTCTGTGAACTTCAGGTATGACTCCGACTCGTTCATAGTAACGGAGCGTATCGGGTGTAATATCGAACTTCTCGCACACTTCTTTTATCGTCATAGGGAAGACCTCCTTCGCATAGAATCTTGTGAACACAAGTTCATTCTACAACTTGGAGTTAACTCTAAGTCAAGAGCTTTTTTCAGGCAACGAAAAAGGCCTCACTTCTGAGACCTTCTTGTCAATAATATTGAAAGTTAATCGACAAGCTCAATAACAAAGCTCTTATATCCCGAAACCTTTGTCTCGCTATAATCGAGTGTTCCTCCGTGAAGTGTCACTATCTTTCTGGAGATCGACAATCCAAGGCCGCTTCCGTTTCCGGTCTTTCTGGAATCATCACCTGTTCTGAACGGCTCGAAAAGTCCCTCTTTAAGTTCATCAGATATAACAGGACCATTATCCGAGACAAGTATCTCTATATGTCCGCCGGAAGGCCTCTTATCTGTCAGAATGACTTTTACGTCGATGCCTTCATGATTATGCTTTACTGCGTTACCCAAAAGGTTGGTGATAACTCTCTTCATCTGAGCGACATCAAAAGAATACATTACAGGCTCCTGGGGTATATCCGCATCCAGTGACATATTCTTCTTCTCAAATCGTATATAGTTATCAGCCGTTACCTGTCGGAGCAGTTCTGCAATATCACTCTCTTCTTTCGTGAGATTATATTCCGCACTTCCGAGTTTGGCATATTCGAGCATCTCTTCCAAAAGTGCATTCGCATTTCCCGTCTGCTCGATTATGGTGTCCAGATATTGCTCTCTAGTCTTTTCGTCCAGATTTCCTTCTTTGATGATCCTGGCATACCCTAAGATCATGGTCATAGGAGTCTTAAGATCATGGGCGATCTCTGCATACAGCTTTCTGTTCTTCTCGTTGGCATCTTTCTCTAGTTCCCTGGCCTTTTTAAGGCTTTCCACCATAGAATTGAAATTGTCTTCAATGAGACCGAATTCCATTCCGTCCAAGTTCCTTATCTGCTCATCGAGATTTCCTTCTTTTACTCTTTCCATACTCTTAGATATCTTTCGAACAGGTCTAACTATCCAAGCTGTTTTCATCAAGTAAAAAGTCGAAAAGATTCATTATCGTTATACCCTGATCATTTCGCCATATATGAGGTCCATCTTTAACAACTATGATCTTTTTGAATGAATCGTTGACCTTAATCAATGATGACTGTTCTTGATCGATCTTTTCCTGATCAGGAAGTGCAAATGCGGATTGAATATAATATCGTTGACTGCCTTTATTGACAACAAAATCTATTTCCAATTGCTTGCGGACCTTTTTTCCGTGATCTTCGACTCTTGTTTCAACAACCCCTACATCTACATTGAAACCTCTGTATATCAGTTCATTATAGATTGCATTTTCCATAAGATGTGTTTCTTCATATTGTCTGAAATTGAGTATAGAATTCCTCAGACCGGTATCAGAATAGTAATACTTAGATGGAGTACTAATGTATTTGCGCCCTTTTACGTCATACCTTTCTGCTTTTTGAATCAAAAAACACTCTTGGAGATATATCAGATAGTTTGCTATAGTCGGCATGGATATCTCTTTTTTCCCACTACTCTTAAATGTATCAGATATCTTTTGAGCATTGGTAAGTGAACCTACAGCCGACGCAAGTACCTTAGTTAATTCCATCATACCTATCTCATCTTTAATACTGTATCTTTCATATACATCAACAAGATAGATTTCTTTATAGAGTCTGCTCAGATAATTACTTTTGGATTCTTCATCAGGTTCAGACAGAATATGAGGTAACCCACCATAAATCAGATAATCTTCCAGAGCTGCATCTTTCTTCTTCCCGGAAGCCGGAAGATATTCTGAGAAGGATAAAGGTGCAACATGGATTTCATCTCCGCGTCCGCGAAATTCTGTCATTACATCTGATGAGAGAAATTTGGAATTGCTTCCGGTAATATATACATCTACATTTTTCTTTCGAAGAAGGCTGTTTAATATGCCGTATAACCTTATTGGTTCCGCTTTGTTTTTCAGTTCTTCCTTTGATATTGTATATTGCGCTTCGTCTATAAAGATATAATAGTTTTTCTCTTTGTCAGTTATCCGTTCTTTAATATACGTGGAGAGTTTATTAGGATCGCGATACTCAGCATAATCATCGTCATCTAAAGGGATAGCGATTATACATTCCTCTGTCACCCCTGATCGAATAAGATAATCGTAAAATAAGTTGAAAAGAAGATACGATTTTCCACACCTTCTAATACCGGTAATAACTTTTACCAGGCCATTATTCATATGACTGACAAGTTTATTAACATATTTATCTCTTTTGATCTCCATACGCCCTCACTTTAGAAAATCGGTACATATGCCATTTTTCTAAAGTATATCATATACACATCGTTTCACAATGTGTTATTTTAGTTTTTTGGTCGAGAGACCGTTTTTCTAAATCGGTTGTCGGTAAAGGTATTCTTTATTCAGACATCTTCAGACAAAATTTTGACTGAAAAAGGGTTCCGAGAAGCCTCGAACCCCCTGAAAACACTGGTGTTCGCGAGCGGATTCGAACCGCTGGCCTACCGCTTAGGAGATGCGAACCCGAACCCGAAAACATAGAAAGGACAGGCTTTCTCCGGATTTCATTTTTTCTTTTCATCCACGTTTCCATCCACTTAAGATGAAGATTTGGCTTTTTGTCCGACCGCCTCCGGGTAACGCAATCTTTCGAGAGACAGAATCGGACACAGTTCAACAGCACCAATTTGATCATCCCTTGAAAACAAAGCGTTTGCGACGACTTCGTATAACTGAGAAACAATACGAAAACATCACCATGATAACCGGCGAACCAGATTATCAGGAACAAACCGTTGGTACGAAGTGTCACATTATGATATAATTCAAAGAGCAAAAGTGCTGAAAAACCTTAAAATACTACTACCTGAATGATACTCCAAAAATGGTGCATCGTTCAACAAAACGGGGCAATCTCCGATAATGCCGTGCTATACTTTAGCTATCTGAGGAGACGCCTTGGAACCGATCTTGGATCGGAAACCGACAGGTTATTGGTCAATTAGAGGCTGATATGGTATTTACCGAGTATGTAATTCAGAATTGGGCATTGATCCTTGTTCTTCTGGGATTCGCTACATCCCTCATCTCTACTGTCTTTCTTGAGAAGAAGATCGTTTTACGTATGTATGCTCTGATCGCTCAGGTATTTCTTCTCTCGATAGTAGTTTTTGCCGAGTTCTATTTTGCAGATCATGCTGAACACAGGATGCTCAGGACATACCTGACGGCATTAAGATACAGTGCAACTCCGTTCCTTATCGCCCAGATCATCTTTACTATCGTTAAAAGACAGAGGTGGTTCATATTTATCCCTGCGATCCTGCTTACGATAGTTGATCTTATATCTGTTCCTACGGGAGTCGTATTCCGTATAGATGAAACGGCTGCAATGCACCGCGGTCCGCTCGGATTGTTGCCTTATATCGTTGTCGGTTTTTACTGCGCGATGCTGATCGTATTGATGATACAGCACAGTTCCAAGGGAACAGCCGAGAAGATTCCGATCATATATTTTGCATTTGCATTCTTGGCAGGAATAGTCATGCCGTTCCTGATCGGCAGGGAATATGCTCAGATCTTCTGTACTACGATTGCTATAGCGGTATTCGTATACTATGTATTCTCAATACTTCAGGTAACAAAGAAAGATCCTCTTACAGGCCTTCTTAACCGTCAGGCATACTACGCTGATATCTCCGGTTCTCCCGAAGAGATCTCTGCTCTTGTTTCTGTTGATATGAACGGACTTAAGGTGATCAACGATACACAGGGACATACCGCAGGAGATACTGCTATATCGACTGTAGCAGGATGTTTCCTTCGTGCCGTCAGGCGCAGATTTCCTGTGTACAGAGTCGGTGGTGACGAGTTCGTTATCGTATGCCGTAAGACATCTGAAGATGAAGTTATAGAACTCACCAAGAAGATCCATGAGTTGGTCGGTGAGACACAATACAGTTGCTCCATAGGATACAGTTATTCTGCAGACGGCAAGAAGCCGATAGATGAACTCTTAAGTGAATCTGACGCGAAGATGTATGCCGAGAAGCAGCTTTACTATAAAGAGAAAAAGGCTTTGGCTGAATAAATATATCAGAGCTCACTGTCGATGAGCTTGTGGTACTTCTCTTTCTCGGCGTACATGTATTTATCCGCACGGTCGATATAGTGATCTATCGTATCGTCGTCACCGGGTTCTATTACCGCATAACCGATACTTGCGTGAAGTCTGAAGGACAGGTTTAAGGTCTTGAAGTCTTTGGTCATTGATTCCGAGATCTGCTTGATCAGATCTTCTATGGAATCGGATTCAGGCCATGGACCGACCCCGATGAACTCATCTCCGCCGTAACGGCCGAATAGCCATTCTTTGGGTGAATGTATTCTGAATGCTTCCTGAATGATACTCCAAAAATGGTGCATCGTTCAACTAATCTGTATAATACATAGTATGGAATTAGAGCAGAAAAGAGTTTTTGATCACTATATCGTAGGGTACTCTCCCGAGTTGGAGATGTACATTATGCAGGTCGAAGCAGGCGGTATTGCCACATACTTTAATTGCTTCAGGCTGACTGAGAAGGAATACCGTTCCGGCGACTTTGGAAGACTGCACGCCAAGTTCTTTAAGCAGGGAACGAGGTCTGACAGGTATCTGTCGTCGGCTTCTCTTGAAACCATCAGGAATAACAAAGAGCCGCGGGATGTTTCTGTTTACGACTATATAATCTCGAACGATAATTTCGATTGTATTCCCGTAAGCGAAGACGTGATCAGGGCTGCCGAGGAGAAGATGGGACGTGAGTTCCCGTATGAGCTTCGCTGGTTTTATCAGGATGTCGGATGCGGAAGCATAAAGGGGAATAAGCATCTTATCAACCGCATCATGACTCCTAAAGAAGCTGCGGGGATCACGATGCCTGATCAAAGCATACCGTTTATTAACGTTGCCGAAGGAGCGTATGTTGTATTGAGACCCGACGGCAAGGTTGGTTACTTTGATAAGACGATCGCGAATACTCTGTTCGAGTTCTGGGAAAAGGAAGCGGATAAGCCGGATTACTACGTGTTGGGATAACGGATTTGTGACCTTTAA
>JAFZXD010000162.1 GCA_017616955.1 Eubacterium sp.
GATTTGTTCCTCATTCATTTGACGAAGACTTTGGCTATGACAAAATGGCAGAAGTGATATATCATACACCACTGATCCTCCTTACTGATGAAGGAGAGACAGTAAATGTTGGACGCCAGAACGCCAAAGAACTGGTGGATAATAATATCATTTACAGAGATAATCTCGATAATAATAGGAAGAAAAAGCTTATAGAGCATTTCATTTCCATGGGCTTCTTCCATTTCAGAGTAAAAAAATATATAGAGGTAAGAGTGGCGGACAGTGTACCTATCGATAAGGCACTGGGATACGTTGCCCTTCTGAAAGGAATAGTTTATTCGGAAGACAATCTAGCTTCGCTGGAAAATGAACTGTCATTTATTGATGAATTGAGTCAGGTTCAGGAAGCTGTTGAGAAGATAGAAGAGGATGGACTGGATGCTGTAATCTACGAAGACAGAACTGCCGCGGAATGGGCAGACCATCTGATAGATGTTGCAGGTCGAGCTCTTACCCGTAGGGATAAGGAGTATCTTGAAAATGTGCGAACTTTTTGGAATTACGGCTAATAGAAAGATAAAATTAAATAATCTGTTAAAGCGATTTTTCGAACATAGTATAGAACACAGGAACGGTTGGGGGCTTGCAATGCTCGATGATAACTCTATATCTATCGAGAAAGAACCGGTTAAAGCTTCTGACAGTCTGTATCTGAAGAACAGACTTACAGGAAGATTGGAGACTGCCAGATGCATGGCTCATATTCGAAGAGCAACAGTCGGTGAAGTCAGCTTCAGCAATACGCATCCATTTACAAAAAGAGATGAGTCGGGTAGAACTTGGGTTCTGGTACATAACGGAACCATATTTGAATCACCTATTCTAAGTGCGTATCAATACAAGCAGCATGGAACAACCGACAGCGAGAGAATCCTTCTGTACCTGGTAGACCATATCAATAAGCACTACTTTAACGAGATGAATACATTTGATGCAAATGACAGAATTCGTATAGTGGATCAACTCATTAAAAGAATCGTTCCGGAGAATAAAGTGAATCTTCTGATATATGACGGAGACTACTTCTATGTTCATAAAAATGAAGAGGGTACTCTATTCAAAAGTGAACACTCGGGTTCGGTAATCTTCTCTACACACCCTCTGACACCGGAAGGCTGGGAAGAGGTTCCGCAGAATCAGCTCTTTGTATATAAAGACGGTGAACTGATATACGAAGGCGAACCGCACGAACACTCCTACGTCCATGACGACGAAAAGATGAAATACATGTATCTTGAATACGCTGCAATTTAATATTGGTTTACATAAGAAGTGGACAGTTGAAATCTGATTCAACTGTCCACTTCTTATGTAAACCAGTTTTGCTATGAGATTATATTGTTGTTATCGGTAGGATTATGAAGTAAAATAAAGATACTATGTTGCACGTAGTAATGGTTATAAGAAGGGGAGGTTTATATGTTTAAAGGATTTAAGACAAAAGTAGTCTCGATACTCATGACTGCGATGTTGGCGGTTAATACATTTCCGATTTTGGGAATATCGGAAGTGAATGCAGCGGGTGATGATGCTCCAACCATAGAGATAGCTACCTGGGAAGGATTTAGAAAAGGTGCTGCTCCATTTACATTTGAAGAAAATGCTCCAAGCCATATATCAGATGTTGCGCCGCTTTTTGAAAAATACGGGTATAAAGCATCATTTTATCTGGTTGTGAATTGGGCACCAGATTGGGAAGGTTTTCAAGGCTTGGCTGATAAGGGACATGAGATAGGAAGTCATAGTAACAGTCATGGAAATAATATGCAAGGTGAAGAAGCAAGCTCTAAACGAAATATAGAAGCAAAGATTACTCAGAAATACGGATGCACTACTGTTGCGTATCCGAATGGGAATGTTCCAAATGAGACTGCTGTACTAAATAATTATATAGCCGGACGAACTTATAATGGTAGTTGGCTTGGAAATCCGGACACTATGGGGAAGGATGGCCCGACTAACTGGGCTAAGGTTCCGGCGTATTTGACCGGAAGTCAAGGTTCAATAAATACAGCAAATAAATTTACTGATAAGATGCAAGAAGTAATTGGTAAGAATGGCTGGGTTTGTTTTGCTTCATTTGGCATAACAGGTAAAAAAAATGGGGTAGCCACCTATTCTCCAACTGATTATGATGCTCTAGAGGGAGCGCTTAGTTGGGCAAAGCAAAACGACAAGGATATATGGGTGGCTCCGCTTCGAAATGTTGCCATGTATATAAAAGAGAGAAAAGCTTCAAAAGCTAATATCATTTCATATGATGATTCGGTTATCAAATGCAGTCTTAAACACAGTATAGCTGACACTGTTTCTCAGTATGACTATCCGTTGTCGTTAAGAGTCAAGTATGATAAAGCAATAGCTGATGTTACACAAGATGGTAAGCTGCTTGAAAGTAAGATTGAAGACGGTTATCTGTATTTTAATGCTGTTCCAAATGGTGGAGAAATTGTTATTTCTATGAATTCTAAGGACATCAAAAATGCAGAAATAACAGTTTCTGATGAGAATTGTATATATGACGGTACTGAGAAGTTGCCGAAAGTTACAGTTAAAATGAACGGATCAACTCTTAAAGAAGGCGTTGATTATGAGATAACATACACTGATAATATAAATGCCGGTGATGCGAAAATCACTTTGACAGGCAAGGGTGAATATTTCGGAACCAAGGAACTGAGCTTCAAGATAAAAGAAGCAGAACAAAAGGATCCGGATGAACCTGTTACAACCGAAGAACAAATAAATCCGAAGAAACCCGAAGATGGAAATGTAACTGATAAAGAAGGCTATCTTGATTCAGAGAAAATAGATTCAGATAAACTTAAAAAGAATGATAAGATCGCCGATAAAAAGTCAGGCGGTAAATATAAGATTACCAAAGTAACAAAGAAAAAAGGCAAGGTTGTAGGTGGAACGGTAACTTACATGAAACCGTATAACAAGAATTGTAAACTTATCTCAGCCACCGGAAAGGTTAAACTGGCCGGAGTAACATTTACAGTTACAGCGATTGCACCAAACTGTGCCAAAGGTTGCAAGAAACTTACAAAGCTTGTCCTGGGCTCGGGTATTAAAACAATCGGTAAAAATGCATTTACCGGTTGCAAGAGTTTGAAGAGTGTCACGATCAAGACAACCAAACTTACTAAGAAGAGCGTAGGTGCAAATGCATTCAAAGGCATACATGCTAAAGCAAAGATAAAGGTGCCAAAAAAGAAATTAAAAGAATATGAGAAGATTCTTAAATCCAGAGGTATAAAGGGAAAGAATCAAAAGATTACAAAAGGAATTATCAAGAAAAGAGAAAAGAAGTAATAATTATTATAAATGTAAACAAAAGTTAAGCATTCTTTATACTAAACTAAAGAATGCTAGAAAATATTATCTCCATAAAATAACGAAAGAAATAACTGATAACTATGATATTATAA
>JAFZXD010000163.1 GCA_017616955.1 Eubacterium sp.
GATCTCGCCGTTTCTCGTAGCTCGTTCTGCCATTACTTCAAAGCGATCACTTCCTATGTTAAGCTCTTCAAGTGAAACTGCGATTCCGAGTTCTTTGAAGAAACTCTTGAGTTTATCGGATAATATCAGAGCTCTCTCTTTCTCTGAATAATCATATGAATCAACTCCGAATACTCTGGAAGCAAGGAGAGCAAGTCTCCAAGGCTTTATCTCTGCTATATACTTTGTCCATGCAACGAATACAACTGCCATTCCTTCGCCGTGTGTTATGTTATATTCAGCTGATAATTCGTGTTCTATTCTGTGTGAACCCCAGTCTGCCGATCGGCCGGCATCCAGGAAGTTATTATGAGCAACACTTGCAAGCCACTGAATCTCGGCTTTGGCATTTATATATTCCGGAAGCGTTGCCAACTCATCGGAAATGAACCCATCCGAACTATACTTATTTATAAGTTCTATCACCCTCTTACCATTTAAAATAAGTGCTCTGATAGCTCCTTCTATCAGATAGTCGGTGGTGTCGGAATTCTTCTCGTCAGAGAAATATCTTTCCAGCAAATGAGCCAGAACGTCAGCAATTCCTACGGCTGTCTGATATTTAGGAAGTTTAGCTGTGTAAGCCGGATCCATTATCGCGAACTGAGGAATGATTCTGTCGTCTTCGAATCCAAGCTTCCATTCACCATTTGATATAATAGCGGCATTTGATGTTTCTGAACCGCTTGATGCTGTTGTTGCAACAACTCCAATCGGTATAACATTTTCAGGAACGATTCCTTTATCGAAGAAGTCCCATACATCTCCTTCATAAGGTATACCGATTGATACCGCTTTCGCCGTATCGATGGAGCTACCTCCACCGACGGCAAGTATGAAATCTACCTTCTCTTTCTTTCCTAATTCTACAAGTTCTCTTACAAGTGAAACTGTTGGGTTTGGTACTACATTTCCATTCTCAAAGAACTTAATTCCAAGCTCATCTATCGCTTTTTTTACTTCCTGATATATTCCCAGATCCTTAATGAAGTCACCGCTGTATATCAGGAGAAGCGACTTAACTTTCCTTCTTTCCAGGAGGGATTTGACTTTATTTATACTTCCAGCTCCGAAAATGATCTTCGCAGGATTATAATATTCAAAATTAATCATAACTTCTTACCCATTTAAATGTATCTACTTTATCGATTTATTTTTAGTATTTTTTAGTAAAGAGGAACTACAGCTCCGTCATATTTTCCGTTAATGAAATCGCTGATCTGCTTGCTCTGAAGTACTGATACAAGTGCTTTGATAGCATCGTCATTCTGCTTAGCAGGTGATGTTGCGATGATATTTCCATATGTCTGAGCTGCAAGTCCGTCGTTAGCTTCTACTGCAAGTGCATCCTTTACACTGAGTCCACCCTCGATTGCGTAGTTACCGTTGATAACTGCTACATCTACATCAGGGAGTGACTGTGCAAGCTGCTCAGGAGCAAGCTCTGTGAACTGAATGTTCTTAGGATTCTCTGTGATGTCTGCGATTGTTGCGTTGATTCCTGCATCGTCCTTTAGTGTAAGGATTCCTTCCTGCTGGAGAAGAAGAAGTGCTCTTGCTTCATTTGTTACATTGTTAGGAACTGCAACTGTTGCTCCGTCCGGAAGGTCTGCAAGTGAAGTTGTCTTTCCTGCGTATACTCCGAATGGCTCGTAGTGAACTGCACCGACAGATACGAGATCTGAACCATTTTCCTGATTGAACTGCTCAAGATATGGAACATGCTGGAAGTAGTTAGCATCAAGGCTTCCCTCGATAACTCCTGTGTTAGGTGTAACTGAATCCTCAAGCTCTACTATCTCAAGTGTGATGCCCTGCTCTGCAAGGATTGGCTGTGCTTCTCTAAGAATTTCAGCATGTGGGGTGATGTTTGCACCAACCTTAAGTGTTACAGGATCGCCTGTGTAAACAAATGTTCCGTCTGTTGAAGTCGCATTTGACTCTGCAACGATGTCTTTGTCATTCACTTCCTTGGAAGCTTCCTCAGCTGTTGCAACTTCCTCGCTGGCTGCTTCTGTTACTGCCTCAGTAATCTCTTCAGATTTAGCTGCCTCTGTGTTCTCTTCTGTATTTGTTGTAGCTGCATTTCCGCATCCTACTGCACTAATTAATAATGCTGCTGTTAAACCTACTGTAAATATTTTCTTTCTCATAACTCTTTCCTCCGTGATTATGAATTATTTTTTTTAGTGTTTTTTGTTGATGTATGAACTATAAAACATTTATCTGTTAAACACAAATCCTTAAAAACTATATTTAGCTATAGGCAGTTCTTATAGCCATTTTTGTTCCTGATTGTTATTGATATTATTAACTCTTTCTGATTCGTTTTGACAGAAGTCCACCGGATTCCTGAACCAGCCAAACCATAAGTATAAGTATGGAAACTGTTACCCAAAGCACGTCTTTCTGATATCTGTAATAACCGTACTGAAGTGCAATTGCACCGAGTCCGCCTCCACCGATTACTCCTGCCATAGCTGAGTAACCGAGAACAGTTGCGATGTTTATTGCTGCACCGAGAACAAGGGAAGGTCCTGCTTCGGGAAGTATGAAATGAAATACTATAAATAGAGGACTTGCCCCCATTGAGTTAGCTGCTTCAATAATTCCCGCAGGGACTTCATTTAAAGAAGACTCAACCATACGTGCTACGATTGGAATAGCTCCTATAGTAAGCGGAACGATAGTTGCAGTTGTTCCGATAGATGCTCCGACGATGAAACGTGTCACCGGGATAAGAAGCACCAACAGGATCAGGAACGGCAGCGACCGGCTGATATTTACGATAGCTCCGATAATCGTGTTGATGAATCTATTCTCAAATATTCTTCCTTTTGAAGTTGTATACAGCAGTATGCCGAGGGGAAGTCCGACAGCATATGCAAAGAGCGATGCAAAAAATGTCATCTGCAGCGTCTCAAATATTCCTTTTATAATTGCGTCTCTTATATATGTATCCATGATCATCCTCCCTTTCTATACTGCAGCTACGCTGAGACCTTCAGATAAGAAGAAGTCGAGAATCTGGTCCTGCTCTTCTTTATCTTTCGGCAGTTCGAGTACCATCTGACCGTAACCGATTCCTCCTACGCTCTTAATGTTGGCGCTGAGGATATTTACCTTCTTACCGGTCTTTTCAACGAGATTTGCGATAAATGGTTCATGCGCTGCCTGTCCGTCGAATACTATTCTGAGAAGACGACCTTCAAGACTTACGTCTTCAAATGCATCCTGAATGTCAGATACATTTTGTGGAAGAACGAGGTTCTTCGCAGCTTCAGACTGTGGATTGGTGAAGACGTCCTTTACCGCACCTACTTCTGCAAGTTCACCTTTATCTATAATAGCTACTCTGTCACAGATTTTCTCTACGACTGACATTTCATGTGTAATGATAATGACGGTAAGTCCTCTGGTTCTGTTAATCTCCTGAAGAAGCGTAAGGATTTCCTCAGTGATCTTCGGATCAAGCGCGGATGTTGCTTCGTCACATAGAAGTACCTTCGGACTAACTGTAAGTGCTCTTGCTATAGCAACTCTCTGGCGCTGTCCACCCGAAAGCTGCGCAGGGAAGCTCTTTGCCTTATCTTCAAGACCTACTACTTTAAGCATTTCAAGAGCAGTCTCTCTTCTTTCTTTTCTTCCTACCTTCGCAATCTTAAGCGGGAGCATGACATTTTCCAGAACAGTCTTCTGATTCAGCAGGTTGAAGCTCTGGAATATCATTGATATTGAACGACGGATTTTTCTGAGCTCCGCCGGTTTGAGTTTTCCGATATCCTGGCCAAGGAACTTGACCTCACCTTCCGTAACATCTTCAAGTCGGTTGAGTGTTCTGACCAAAGTTGACTTGCCGGCGCCACTCATACCGATTATTCCGAATATCTCACCTTCATATATTTCAAGATTAATCTTATCCAGAGCTTTGAATTCCTTGCCTTCATTCACGAAGACCTTCGAAACATCATTCAGCTCATAGACAACTGATTTCTCAGACATAACTAATTCTCCTCTCATTTTTGTTCGCTAATAACTATACCCGCTGTTATAGCCCGAAACAATTACCGATAAATTATACCGTGTTATAGTCTCCCCCTATAACTGAGAAAAGTGGACACTTGAAATCTGATTTAAAGTGTCCACTTTTTATGTAAACCAATAAAGGAAAAAGGGTGCCCAACGTGGCTATGCCACATCGGACACCAAGGAGTGTTGATTTTTAAAGATTTTATAAAAAAAGAGGTTTAATAATTATTGAAAATATTGAAGTTATTGAAACTATTTAATTCCTTCTCTCCATGTTGCAGGTTTGAATTCATTGATGATCGGAAGAAGTCTCTGATCAACATCGATTTTAAGAATTGAGTTGAAGTTATTTGTAGCGATCATCTGACCGGCAAATCCAACGATTGCTACTATCTCGCTGTCATTCCAGAACTTCTTAAGTCTGTCGATGAGCTCATCTGAAACTGCTGTAGGATTCTTAACAGCCTGCTGTCCGAGCTCTACAAGTGCCTGTTCTTTCTCATCATACTGAAGATTTGCAGGATCAAGTCCAAGTCCCTTAACATCACTTATAAAGAAAAGTGAGCAGAGCTGGCATGAATTTGTTGTAGATATTGAATGAGCATAAAGTACTGCCGCCTTCTCACCAACTACTTCAACGAGTCTGTTCCAAGATGTGTACCATCCCATATATGCATCATAAGTTGCTGCATCATTAAGAAGTCCTGCCTTCATATTTGTTACTGCATTTCTTCCTGCGAGCTCCTCATATCTTTCTCTCTCTGCGCCACTTGTTTCTTCGAGCTTTAATAATTTAACTCTTGCCATTTTATGTTTCCTCCATAATTATATTATATTTGAAATCCTTCGCATCCCTTTTATACTCTGGGTTTTCGGGGTGTTTTACTGATCTCTTTGTTATGTGTAAATCTTATACCAAAGCAACCGTTCTGTAAAATACCTAGAAACGATAATCTGTTATAAACAGCCCCTATAGCGAAGGATTGACTGGTTTACATAAAAAGTGGACAGTTGAAATCAGATTTCAAGTGTCCACCTTTCATAGTTATATTATTTAAGTTCAAGATATAGATTATCTGTAAATTGCTGTGGATCCCCCTGAAGGTATCCGATGGTTTTTAGTTCCTGTGCAAAGTAGAGAACGTCACCTTTTACGTCATGTGTTCCGGCAGTTTCCGGTGTTTCGTATTCATATGCTGTGATGAGTGCTTTAGCAAGTTCTTTATCTTCCACTTCTGAATAGTTTCCTTTTACGATGATATCAAGTGCCTCGTCAGGATTTTCATTTATCCATTTCTGAGCCTTAAGTACTGCATTGTATAATGCCTTGATCTCATCCGGTTTTTCATTTATTACTTTTGTTGATGCATAGTAGAAGCAGCAATATTTTCCTGCAAATGGTTCATCCTTGCTTATATCCACAAGTACTTTTGCTTTTCCGGATGCAACTGCAATATCTCCAAGAGGATCCCATATAGCTGCCACATCGATATCTCCGTTGTAGAGTGCTTCAAGTTCGAGGTTTCCGTCTGCATATGGTAGAAATGTCACCTCACCCTTTTCCTGTTTAGCAGAAACCCCATTCTCCTCAAGCCAAACACTGGCAACCTGGAATGTAGTTCCTCCTACTTCATCGACACCAACCTTAAGTCCTTTCAAAGTCTCCGGATCAGAGGTTACAGCTTGAAGAGTCGAGTCTGACTTTACAACCAGCTTGATACAGCCGTAATGCATTCCCCCGATAACCTTCATGTCTATACCCTGTTCCGCAGATGAAAAGAACTGGAAGTCTCCATTTACAAATGGAACATTTCCGTTGTTAAGACCTATCTTTCTTGTTTCAAAATCAGCAGCAGTAAGGTTCGCATCGATACCTTCTTCTGCAAAGAAACCTTTTTCATAGGCAATGTATATAGGGGCGCCGCAGAGTGATCCGTCGAGCGCCGGAATATCTATCTTTCCAAACTTATAATCTGAACTTTCAGCTGTCGAAGATGAACTCGAACTACCGGTATCATCCCCTGCATTTCCTGGTGAACCGCCACATCCTGCTAGAGATACAGCCATAACAGCTGTTACCAAGACTATTGATACTAATTTCTTTTTCATAATATTACTCCTAACTTACCCTTTTCTAAAATATATTTATTATCAGCCTTTGCAGCCAATTCTTCATCGTGGGTTACGACTATAACAGTGATTCCCGACTCGGTCATCTCCCTGAATACATCTGCGATAATCTCTCTGTTACGTTTATCCAGATCGTTTGTCGGTTCATCTGCAAGTACGACTTGTGGTTTTGAATAAAGAGTTCTCGCTACTACAAGTCTTCTTAACTCTCCTCCGGAAATGTCATTCGGGTACTCATCTTTCAAATCTGTCAGCCCAAGTCGTTCCAATATATATGAAAGATTCGCATCACCGTTCTCGTGATCTCTATTATCAAAAGCATCTACAAGGCGGATATTTTCTGAAATACTTAGTTCCGGAATAACTTCCTGAAGCTGCGGCATATATACGATGTCGTGTCTTCTGATCTTTGCTTTCTCATCTATGCTCAGCGAACTGATTTCATTTTCATCGTTATATATCACGCTTCCTTCATCGACATCGATAAGCCCGGCAAGTACTCCTAGAAAAGTTGACTTACCGCTACCGGATTCACCTCGGATTACGATATATGTCCCTTTTTCTATACTTAAATCAATCCCATTTAAAACATTTAAAGTTTTATCCCGTCGATTGTAACTTTTTCTTATATTCTTTACTTCCAGTACACTCATTTATCCGATCCTCCTGACTGCAAACCTGCCACTGACAGGGCCTGCAAGAATTCCGATCACTCCCGCTATAATAAAAAGAAATACAAGAGTTTCCGGATTTGGAATCAAAAACGGAATACTAACGGAAGAACTGATAAATGTCTTAAATGGAAATAGAACAATCGAAACCAGACTCACACCCAAAACACTTCCGATAAAACTTATGATCAATGTTTCTTTTAAGATAAGCTTTCTGATCTGTTTATCCGTAGCACCGACCATCTTCATTACGTCATATCTGTCTTTTCTCTCATTTATTGAAAGCGCAAATGTAACATCAAGTATGATGACAGTAAGAATCAACAGCATACTAAGGAGCAGATACAATAAAACTTTAAATCCTCCCAGCCCGGATTCTATCGAGTTCGTCATACTCCTTGTCTCTATAACCTGAAGTCCGTCCAACTTAGATCTAATATCATGTTTTACCTGAGATGGTTCATATCCGTATTTTACACGAATCATTATTGAAGAGATTCCTTTATCTGGATTGATACCATCCGGAAATGTAAAGCCTTTATTCTTAGCTGCATCAAACAAAACTTGAATCGTTTTCATATTTGCAAAAACTGCCTGATCTAGACCTGTTCCTGTTTCTTCGAGCTGAGCCGAAACTTTAAAATGTTTTTCAAAGAACCTGATTTCACCGTTTTCCGGTATATCGATGTCACTTCCGACAATAATCTGATTATCATCAAGAAGACCTGCATGAGCGCCATACATTTCCCTAATCCATGGATTAACGGTAAAGTCACTCGCTTCATCTATACCAATAAACTGAACAGGGATATCGCAGCATCCCTGATTAGATGAAGTCAGATAAAACTGTGCGGATATTCTGTCTATCCCTTCAATATCAGCCTTGCTTAGTTCATCAGCAACCTCTCGTTCAAGATAGAAATAACTGGGTTCTCCTTTTATCAGAATTCCCTCTGCGCTACCTTCATAGTCAAGAGGTACTATCATCAGGTCAGCGCCCATTCTTTCACCAAGACATCTGATGCCATTTTTCAGACTAAATAGAATCAGTCCGCCGGCCAGAAGACTAAAGGTTAGAACTGCTACTATGGCAACTGTTCCGGCGAACCTTGCTTTCTTTCTTTTAATAAATGAAAATATAATTTTTATATCATTCAGATTATTCATTTTAATTTCTTAAGCCTCTGAAGCAGCCTTTTCCTGAAGTGAATCTTCTTCACTTCCGTTAGAAACCAATTTAAGACCAAGTGATAAAATACCTGTCAGTCCAACAATTACACCGATAAGTATAAGCGCAGGTCTTGTAACCATATGGCAATGCATATGAGCACTTTGACACACACCAATGATAAAAGTAGGAATACCTACAGCTATAACTCCAAGAATAATTCTTACAAGATCAAGTATTGATTCAAATCCTGAATTCTTCGCTTCATATTTTGTTTCTGTAATAAGTGATATGATACTGATCAGAATAAGAACGATACCTGTCACAAGTGAAGCTGTCGGAATACCATGACATGGTGGTCCACCTGCCATAGAACCCATATCGCCCATCTCTGAACCCATTTTCATATTTGCTCCGCATACATGTAAAAATGTATAAGGACCGATAGCAAGTACAAGTCCTGCTGCTAATCCAAGTATGTTTTTTAACTTATTCATTTTCTTAATTCCCTTTGTATATTTTATTATTTTGTAGCTATAAAGCTACTTTATATCTTAGATAGTATATTCCGGCTGAGGAAGTTCCGTTGCAAGATGGAACTTCTCCAACAGTTTCTTTCTAAGTTCTATATAATCCGGCCCATTTCTGTGACGAGGATGATGCATATTTACATCGATTATCTCGCTTATCCTTCCGGGTCTTGGCGTCATTATGACGATTCTGTCAGACAGATAGAGTGCCTCATCAACATCGTGTGTAACCAATATCATGGTTGCCCCGGTTTCTTTCCTGATCTCCAAGATTTTATCCTGTAGATCTGCCCTTGTGAAGTTATCAAGCGCTCCCATTGGTTCATCAAGAAGCAGCACCTCCGGGTCATTTATAAGAGATCTTGCGATAGCAACTCTCTGTGCCATACCACCACTTATCTGATGAGGATAAACATTTTCAAATCCTTTTAGTCCGACCATCTCGATGAACTCAGGAATCCTATCTTTATTCTCTTTATATACATGTCTGGCTTTAAGACCGGCTGCTATATTCTGCTCAACGGTAAGCCATTCGAACAGACCGCCCTGCTGGAATACATATCCTCTCTTTGGATCTGCTCCCTTTATCTCTTCACCACTAAGTTTCAGTGTTCCGGACTGTGGCTTATCAAGTCCCGCAATGAGTCTCAGAAGTGTTGTCTTACCACATCCCGATGCCCCTATGATGGATATAAACTCACCTTTCTTCACATCCAGATTCACATTCGACAGAGCTATGGTTTCTGTCTCTGCATCTTTATATATTCTGTTTACATCCTTTATCTCAAGGATGATGTCATTGTCTTTACTCATCTCACCACTCCTTTCTGCCAACGAAGCATATGCTTCTGCAATAACTCAATAAGATTGGTTATGATACTGAAAAGAATGGCCATAACTATGATAGCTGCAAATACTTTGTAGTATGCACTCCACACTTTAGATGCATTTATATAATAACCGAGTCCTCCGGGCTGCCCCATCATCTCCGCCATGACAAGTGTGGTAAATGCATATCCATTTGCTGTTGTAATTCCTGTAAATATCTGAGGAAGCGCATGAGGAAGTGCAACATGATATACCAGATACCATTCATTTCCGCCAAGCGTTCTTCCTGCTTCAAACTGTGTCTTAGGTGTACTTTCAACTCCGGCTGCTGTTAGTGTAGCCACCAGAATCCATACGGCAACTGCTATAAGAAATACAGCTGCAGAAAAAGGTGTAGGAAGAAGTGTCAGGGCAAATGGCATCCAAGCTACCGCCGGAATAACTCCCAAAACCTTAAGTACCGGACTTACCCAATAGCTGACTTTAGGAAACCATCCTACGAGAACTCCTGTTATAATTCCGGCAAATGTACCGCTGATGAATCCAACAAGATAAAGTCTAAGTGAATACAAAGTGTTCTGAAGAACAAAGTCTCCCTCTGCTACAAAAGCTTCCATAATTCCGGCAGGTCCCGGAAAGAATGGCTGAGTCAGCACCTGATATTTTGTACCAAGTATGTCCCACAGAAGAAGCAGAAGTCCCATAACAAATCTGAACGGCGCCGCCTTTTGATACTTTTTCCTGCGTTCCTTCGAATGTGCATCCACTATTCCTATCACAATATAGAGGACAATAATAGCTATGAGAACAACTCTGTAAGCCTGATTACTGTTTATTTCCGTACCAAATAATTGATGTGGTTCAAATGTTACCCCTTCTGCCTTCTGGGGTATAAGAATATTTAAAATTGCTGCAATAGCAAAACCTATAGTTGTTATTATTATTGATAATATATGTTTAGTCTTTTTGTTCATTTATCTACGCCTCTTCTTTTGTCTAAAGTCAGAGACAACTCTTATAATCCTGCAGCGGCAAATGCCTGCTCAAGATCTTCGATCAGATCCTGTGCATCCTCAAGTCCAAGAGACAGTCTGATAGTTTCATCATGTATATCTGCCGCGTTCTGAAGTTCAGGATTTAGTTCTGTATGTGTTGTTGAAGATGGATTAATAATAAGAGACTTGGCATCTCCTATATTTGCCTGGAATCCCCAAACTTTAACTGCCTCAAGGAACTTAGTCCTCTCTTCTATGCCACCCTTAAGACCGAATGAAAGTATTCCACCCGCTCCTTTAGGGAAGTATTTATCAGCAAGAGCTTTATATTTATTTCCGGTAGCAGACGGATGCTTAACCCAGAGAACCTCTTTCCCAAGTCTTGACTCAAGGAACTTAACAATCTTCTCTGCATTATCAACCTGCTTCCGGACTCTTTCCGAAAGAGTCTCAAGTCCGAGCAGTACCAGGTATCCGCTGAACGGAGCAAGTGCCGCACCAAGATAGTTCAGATGTATACTTCTGATTCTTCCGGTAAATGGACCATCAGGGAAAACATCAAGATATCTTCTCGGTTCACCCTGCTGACTTCTGAGGAAGTAAGGCGTATCTCTAAACTGTGGGAACTTGTCACTGTCGAAGTTGAAACTATTGTTCTCAACTATTATTCCAGCTATGACATTTCCATGACCCGAAAGTCCCTTGGTTGCAGAATAAATAACTACATCTGCACCATATTCAAATGGATTCAGAAGGTAAGGTGTTGCAAGCGTGTTATCAACGATAAGCGGAATGCCTGCCTTATGTGCAACTTCAGCGATAGCTTCGATATCAAGGATAGTCGCATTCGGATTTGTAAGACTCTCTATATAGATGACTTTTGTATCCGGCTTTATGGCCTTTTCAAAACTTGAAGCATCATCAGGATCATCAACCAAGTCAAACTCAACATTACTCTCACGAAAAACCTGATTAAGACTATCAAGTGCTCCACCGTAAAGACGTGGAGTCGTAAGTATTCTGCCGCTCCCTGCTGTGATATTCAGAAGTGAATATGTAACAGCTGCCATACCGGAAGCCAGTGAAACCGCAGCTGTTGCTTCATGAAGTTCTACAAGACGCGCTTCAAGAACATCCGTTGTCGGGTTAGAAAGTCTTGTATACAGAGGATCCCAGCTGTCAAAAGCAAAGAGATCATCCGATCTGGATACTGTTCCGAGTTCAAATGCTGTTGTAGCATATATCGGAACCGAAACAGCGTAATTATGATCAGCAGGATTATAACCTGCGTGTAATTTCTTAGTATCAAAACGTGCCATATGATATCTCCTCTCAAAACTGTGCCATTATTTCATGCATGACTGACTTATTATCCGATGATCTCATCAACGTATTTGATTGCGTCATCCAGAATCTCAAATGCTTCATCCAATTCTTCTTTTGTGATAATAAGAGGAGGAGCTACCAGGATATGTGAACCACCGCCGAATGTAAGTATTCCCTTTTCTCTCAGGTATGCAAGAAATGTATTAAGGAAAGGTTTTCCGTCCTTTGTTGTTTCTATAATCTCTCTTGTTTCTTTGCTGTATGAGAACTCTATTGCTCCGAAAAGTCCGATCGATCTTACATCGCCAACAGATACATGCTTTTCTTTAATCTCAGCAAGCTTCTCTTTGAGATATGGTTCAAGTTCCAACACATGCTCTCTTACTCCAAGTCTCTTATATTCATTTATGCATCCGATAGCAGCTGCTATTCCAACCGGGTGAGCATTATATGTAAGTCCTGCTGTAAATGGATTCTCATCGTAGTAATCAGATATTTCCTTACTTATGATCACACCGCCAAGTGGTGCATATGAACTATTAACACCTTTTGCAAATGTTATGATATCCGGTTCAATCTCTTCTCTCTCTATTGCGAACCACTCACCACTTCTGAGGAAACCTGCCATAACTTCATCTGCTACAAAAAGTATTCCGTACTTCTTTGTTATTTCCCTTACTCCCTTAAGATATCCCTTTGGATACTGGTATACTCCGTTACTTCCCGGGACTGATTCGATAAAGAGTGCTGCGATCTTTTCAGGTCCTTCCTGAATGATCTGATATTCAAGTCTGTTAAGGAAATGGTTTGTAGCTTCTTCCTCTGATGCAAACTTAATATCGTATCCGTAAAGATGAGGTGCTGCAAACTTAACGAAGCCCGGAATAGTCGGTGAAAGCGAAGCTCTGTCAGGCTCTCCTGTAAGACTTGATGCTCCGTATGTTCCGCCATGATAAGACTCATACTTTGAAAAAATCTTATCTCTTCCTGTATATGCCTTTGCAAATCTTATAGCAAACTCATTTGCATCTGAACCACCAAGTGTGAAGAGAACCTTTCCGGCATTCTTTGGTGCAAGCTCTTCGATGATGATCTCTCCAAGCTCACCTCTTCTGTCAAATGCATGCTTAGGTGCGACATATGATAGTGTCTCAACCTGATCCTGAACTGCTTTTATAACTGCTTTATTATTGTGACCTATATTTACATTTACCAGCTGTGAACCGAGATCAATGTATGACTTACCTTCATCATCCCAAACTCTGACTCCGTCAGCCTTCTCAATATAAAATGGCTTATACTCCTTCTGTGTATATCCTGTAAATGAAAACAGCGTATATTTTTTTGCCTTTTCCAATGCTTCCTTACTCATCTTTCTTTTCCTCCGTTTTATGTCTTTTTTCAATGAGCATATGTTACCATCTACACTTGTTTTTGTCTTATCCCAAGATACTATGTCCGGTTATAAGACCTCGTTATAACAAATGTGGACAGTTGAAATCAGATTTCAACTGTCCACTTTTTGAAAAATTATGCGTCCATAAGCCCGAATTCGAGAAGAATTTCTTCAAGTCGTTCCTGTGTCATAGGAGTAGGAATCGTGAAGAGTTCATTTTCATCAACTGCCTTAGCAAGCTGTCTGTATTCTTCTGCCTGCTGTGATTCCGGTTCATATTCTATAACAGTCTTTCTGTTGATCTCGGCTCTCTGAACTACGTTATCTCTTGGAACGTAGTATATAAGCTGAGTTCCGAGTTCTTTAGAAAACGCCGTCAGAAGATCTATCTCTCTGTCTACATTTCGGCTGTTACAGATTATTCCTCCGAGTCTTACTCCACTCTTCTTTGCATATTTAGCTATACCTTTGGATATGTTATTTGCAGCATAGAGAGCCATCATCTCTCCGGAAGCCACTATATATATCTCTTTTGCTTTTCCTTCACGCATCGGCATAGCGAATCCTCCGCAGACTACGTCTCCCAGAACGTCGTAGAATACGTAATCCAGATCATCCGAATATGCACCTTCCTGCTCGAGAAGTCCGATTGAGGTAATGATTCCTCTACCGGCACATCCTACACCCGGTTCCGGTCCTCCCGATTCCACACATCTTATTCCGTTAAAGCCTGTCTTAAGAATGCTTGACAGTTCTACATCGTCTCCTTCTTCACGAAGTGTATCAAGAACGGTTTTCTGTGCGAGTGTACCAAGAAGTAGTCTGGTTGAGTCTGCCTTTGGATCACATCCCACCACCATTATTTTCTTATTCAGTTCTGAAAGTCCTGCAGTGAGGTTCTGCGTTGTCGTCGACTTTCCTATTCCACCTTTTCCGTATATTGCTATCTGTCTTATCGTGTCCTTCATAATTTTTCAAACTCCTTCTGTCTATGATTATTTTTTATCCATGTGAAAATGTATTATCCAGCTTCACTTCTTTCAGATATATCTGTTTGGATATATCTCTTCCTCCCGGAATTCCTATAGCATCGGCTCTACACCTCTGACAATGCCTGAATACCTTTATATACTTCTCCGCCTGTGCTCTCACCTCATACAGTTCTTCGCATGACGGTTCACTGCACCATGACAGCTCATGCTGAGGAATAAGCGGGATAATGTTATAAATCTGTGCTCCGAGCTTCGAAACCGTTTCGGCTACTTTCGGCACATGTGTCTTATTTATCTCGGGGATCAAGACTGTATTAACCTTTACTGTAACTCCGCCTTTCGCCACCTTCTCTATTCCCTTAAGCTGATTCAATATAAGTATTTCAGCAGCTTCTATTCCTGTAATAACCTTGCCTTTCCATATGATGTGATCGTTAATCTGTGACTGAATGACCGGATCAATGGAGTTAACTGTTACCGTCAACGAATCTATACCGACATCGATTATCTCATCAGCTTTCTCGTACAA
>JAFZXD010000164.1 GCA_017616955.1 Eubacterium sp.
TATCGTTATCAACACCACAACAATGAAGGGCTGCCAGGTAGTAGCAGAGAATCCTGAGTACGAAGTAAAGCATATGATCTACGAATTACTTGAGGCAGCCAGAGCAAAGGAGGAATAATCGATGCTGGCTTTATCAAGGAAGGTAAACGAGTCGATCATGCTCGGTAATGATATAGAGGTAACTGTTCTTGAAATCAAGGGTGACCAGGTAAAAATAGGCATCAAGGCACCTAAGAACGTAAGCATCTTCAGAAAAGAAATATACGTTCAGATAGAGGAAGAGAACAAGAAGGCCGCTGAGCAGACCGCTGACAGAGAGACCATTGAAAAGACTCTGGATACATTACTTAAGAAATAATATGTTAGCCCCTGAGCTGTCAGGGGCTATTTTCAATTTAAGCCTTCCCCTTAGAGGGGAAGGGGGACCGCGAAGCGGTGGATGAGGTGTCAAAATTTTTTGAAATAGGGGTTAAGCTTTAACCTCCACTCTCCGATAAAATGATTAGAGAAGAATCCCATTAGTGTATCTATAACTATTGAAAGGATTCAGACAGGTGCTTTTAGCACCTCGACATCACATGGAGGTGTAACAGGCGGATGCCTGTGAGTTTATCGGTTAGACCGAACGAAAGGAGAAAAATATGGGAATAGATGCTATAGGCAGTACTACTCAGTCTTATCAACCGACACCCATTGATTCTTCATCGGCAGCAAAGACCGGAGCGGATACTGTTACCGTGGACGCCATAAAGCCCGTTATGGGAAACGAGAGCATGGTGAAATCGGAAAATGGGAACCAGCCGTCCGATGAGGAAGTAAAGTCGGCGATAAAGGAAGCGAACAAAAGAGCAGTCTTCGGACATGCCAGTGCTCAGTTTTCATATCATGAGGCTACGAAACGTATCTCAGTAAAGATCGTGGATAACGACACAAAAGAGATCATCCGTGAGATACCCCCTGAGAAAACACTGGATATGATCAGTAAGATGTGGGAACTTGCCGGACTCGTTGTAGACGAGAAGAGGTAAGGAAGTAATAAAGGGACTTACCGTATAATATACGGTTGCATGGATGCGTACAAAACAAGGAGGTTATGATATGCCTATACGAATGACAGGAATGGCTTCTGGTATAGATGTGGATGCTGTAGTAAAAGAAATGATGTCAGCTCAGAAGCTTAAAAAGACAAATTTAGAGGGAAAGAAAGAGAAGCTTTCCTGGAAGCAGGATGCATGGAAGGAAATGAATACTAAGTTGTATTCATTCTATACGGGTTCTCTTTCAAAAATGAAAACAAAAGGAAACTATCAGGCCAGAAAAGCTACTGCTTCTGATCCCAGTAAAGTTAGTGTATCGGCTACTACTGCTACAGCAGGTTCATACTCACTTAGTGTTGAGAAACTTGCTTCGGCAGAGTACGTGACCGGTGCCAATTTAAAGGGCAAGGGTTATGATGGAGACACTAAACTCGTTGATACTGGAATGACTGAAGGACAGACCATTACCATACAGTCTGGAGATAAAGATCCGGTTACGCTTACTGTGGATGCAGATACCACTATATCTGATTTCGTAGATAAGTTAAAGTCAGCTGGACTTAATGCCAGCTTTGATAAGACAAATGGTAGATTTTTTATAGCGGCTAAGGACTCTGGTGAGGCTAATAAATTCACCATCACTTCTACAGAAGGCGATACTGAAGGAAAAGGCCTTGATGCATTGGGTCTAATTAATATTACAGATGATGTGGCTACATCAGGCAGAACTGCTGATAGCAGCAATCAGGTAGCTATAGTTAAGGCATCTGATGCTAAGATTAAACTTAACGGAGCAGTAATTGAGTCCAGTTCCAATACAATCAATGTAAACGGTTTGAAGTTGGATCTTCAGGGCACTACAGCAGAAGGTGAAGAGATAACACTTTCCATCACTAAAGATTCTCAGTCAGTAGTCGACAGAGTGAAGGATTTCATCAAAGGATATAATGAACTGATGACTGAAATGTATGAAAAGTATAATGCTGCTTCTGCAAGAAATTATTCAATGCTTACTTCTGAACAGAAGGAAGCAATGTCAGATGATGAAGTTAAGCTTTGGGAAGGTAAGATAAAGGATTCTCTTCTTCGACGTGATGACACGTTGGGCGATCTTATGTCAACATTTAGAAGTGCAATGCAGGAGACAGTAGAGATAAATGGAGAAAAGTTCTCATTATCAAGCTTTGGCATAGTAACAGGAAATTATACAGAGCATGGACTTCTTCATATGGAAGGCGACGCTGATGATGCCGAATATGCTACTAAGACTAACAAACTTATGCAGATGCTTGAAGAGGATCCTGATAAGGTGAGTGAAGCTTTGTCAGGTATCATGGAAAAGTTCTATAATAAGATGTTTGATAAGATGGGTTCCACTAAGCTTTCGAGTGCTCTGACATTCTACAATGACAAACAGATGAAAACCGAGAGTGAGTCTTATGAGAAGCAGATTAAGGATTGGGAGACTAAACTTAACTCGATAGAGGATAAGTATTACAAGCAGTTCTCAGCTATGGAGAAAATGATGGCTGAACTTCAGACTAAGCAGAGCCAGTTAGCCGGATTCTTTGGATAAATGATTAATTGATCGGAATCATTTAGAAATTACTTGACAGAATTCTTTCTAGATAGTATGATTAATATGCCGAAAGAAAAATCTTTCCTGTAGATAATTTACAGACATCTGTATAAGGAGCTTACAGCGGTGTTCTGGCATCGAAAAAAACTTTCCATATCGGCAGTGCCCGTGAAGGTCGTTCATTTATTGGAGTGCCTTCTATACACCGGATAGCTGAAAGGCATATCAGCGTTGGGAAGCAACATTAAAACCAGATTTCTTTATAAAACAAGGGGTTCCCTGTTACATGGTTCAGGGAACTCTTTTTGTAGGTGGGATTATGATTTCAGATGAAGTGCAGGAATTGCTGTATAAAGCAATTCAGATATTTGATGCACTTGCTGAAAAAGATTATCTTGTTTTTGGACAGATCAGTCTTCGTCATTCGACAGATGTTTTCCAGATTAGAATAAAAAAAGAATATTTCTGGCATTTACTTGGATGTAAAGCAAGAAAGAATGTTGATAATCTATATAGCAGGTGCCTTAACAAAGAAAAGATAGTGGACTGTCTTGATTATACCAAAGGTAGTAGTGAAAGCATGTGCCGTGAAAAGTATAATGCCTTTATTAAAGTCTTTGATTTTGTGAGCTATGCTAAAGAAATACGAATATGTGATACAAAAGATACACCGGACAAATTCAATTTTGTTTTAGCAATTGGACATTTTAGTGGGATAATAGGTTATGACAGTAGACAACCGTCTAAATTATATTTCCCTAAGTCGACGCAGTCAAAACCTATAAAGGAATATAACACCAAGAGTACAGCCAGAAAGATTATAGACATTATGGGAAAGTATTGTTCAGAGTCTTATTATAACTGTATTAGGTATGAAATAAAGAAGAATATATTGAAAGATATAATAAAAAACATAGATTTGGAGCATAAAAAGATTATAGATAAAGCTATCTTGGACGGGTAAAAAAATATAAAAAATAATACTGATTGAAGGTTAAGTTATACGATATCTCTTCCGATATATTTTGTGTAGGGCAAATGAAAGAGTACAATCGCTTGTACACAGAGCGAGGAAAGAGGTAAAGAATGACAGCAGCTATGGCAAACGTATATAAGAGCAACTCTATTAACACAGCATCACCTGCAGAGCTTACACTTATGCTTTATGACGGAGCTATCAAGTTCTGTAACATAGCTTTAGGTGCCATTGAATCAAATGATGTTCAGAAGGCAAACACCAATATCATAAAAGCAGAAAATATAATCACTGAGTTTAGAGCTACATTAGATTTTAAGTATCCCGTAGCAAAAGATTTTGATAGAGTATATGACTGGATATACAGAAGGCTTGTAGAGGCTAATATGCATAAGGATGCAGAAGTGCTTGAGGACGCTACCCGTCTTATCCGTGAGATGCGTGATACGTGGAAGGAAGTAATGAAACTTAGTCGTTCATCGGGTGGTGAAGGCCAGATTAAATATGTGTCAGCTGGTGCGTAAAGAGCGTTTTTATAATATGATAAAACAGGCAGAGGAAAGTATTTCTTCTGCTTGTTTTTATCTACTGATTATGGTATAAAAGTAATAGATAGAAAAATAAAATATAAGGGGTATAAGCATGAGAGACAGTGAGAAGGTTACGTATTTAAATATCATGATTGATACATTGAAGAAGAAAGAAATATTACTTAAAAATCTTAAGGTGATCACTACCAAGCAGACGGAGATATTGGAAGCGGAAGAGTTTGCAGCTGATGATTTTGATAATACTATAGAAGAAAAACAGAAATCAATAGATGCACTGATGAAACTTGATGATGGATTTATGGATATGTATGCCAAGGTAAAAGATACTTTGATCTCAAATGGGAGTGATTATATTCCGGAGATAGAGCAGGCAAAGGCCCTGATCAAGAAACAGACCGATATGTCTGTAGAGTTGCAGGCTATGGAAGAAAAGAATAAAGTTAAACTTACTATGCAGTTGTCGAAAGGCAGACAAAAGGGCAAGGACTTCCGTACCAGTTCCCGTACTGCAGCGGCATATTATAAGAATATGAGTAACCATCATCAGGAGGGTGATTCATATTTCCTGGACAGTAAAAAGTAATAACTGATTAAATAATGCCCTTTCATAGCGAAACCAGTTATGAAAGGGCATTTCATCTAGGCTCCTAATTTAGGCTCTCCATATTCTCGTTTCATAGCATCTACAGAAACGACCCATTGCTTGCCAAATTTACAAGCATCCACACCGTTTATGAGCTTCCCGTATATTATGGCTTTCCGTAAAGTACTTTCATTTAGTTCCCAGAGTTCTGTAGCTTCGGTAAATGCGATAAGACCATCAAAGGGTGTGTTGATCTGTTTACCATTAGCAAATAGCTCGTCACAGGAAAGATCAAGATCATCATTCCAAACGATTCCATAGCCACCAACATCTACTTTAGCTGTGAAGAAGATTTCCGGAGTTTCCTCTAATGCTTTAAATGAAGGCCATTTGGTGATTAATGGTTTGATATCGTAGATTTTGGTGATTCCTTCTGAAAACTGAACACTTAACTGAAGATTTGGAAGAGCTGAAACAGCTTTTATCTTATGAAACATTTTATCATCTCCTTGCAAAACAACAATATCACGGAATCGTGATATTGTCAAGCGAAGACTTTATGAAAAAATTTTTAAAACAAGGGTTAAGTAATCTGAAATCACGGTCGATATAATAAGTGTCAGGGAGAAGGAAACAAACTTCAGAAAAAATAATAAAAATTTTTTCTAAAAGGGGTTAAGTAATCCAAAACATCTGCCGATATATAAAGTGTCAGGCAGAAAACCTGACAAAACAACTATAAATGTGGCAAGGAAGCCACTACACATTCAAGGAGGAA
>JAFZXD010000165.1 GCA_017616955.1 Eubacterium sp.
AGCATTTCGCTTTACTTTTTCAGCACTTAAAACACCCAAGGCGTTTAACTTGTTTGATAATACAACTTTTTTCGTTTTTAGACTATGTATATCTTACATAAATAATTCAAAAAAGATTTGGTCAATTTGCACATTGACCTATTAGTGCTATCACTTTTGCCCAAAAAAGTGTTTTATTTGTAGAAATTAACATATTCCTTTGTGATAGTTTCACTAAACATATTACGAAATTGTTAACTGTTATTTGCTATTCAGCCAATATATTATCCGAGTTTCCGATGATAAAAAAAGCGGCTATTCCATCTCCCGAAACATCAGACGGTACCTGGTCTGCAGACATAGTTTCCATAGCAGCTTCAGGTAAATATTGCTGAAGATTTCCGCCTGTTTTCTCTGTTGTTACAACTATCTTTGAAGACTCCAGAACTCCGTCGGTATAATTACCAACTTCTACATTCTTGAATCCCTGTTCTTCCAGTTTTCCTTTCCAGGCTCCGGCAAGTCCTTCCGTTTCAGTAGCATTCAGCACAATTATCTTAGCATCAAAACCGATATCTCCTTTCCCGGATCCATCCAGTTTGTCATCTTCATTATCATACAATAAAACTTCTGCATCCCCGACACTGGACATCATGAGTTCATCTTTCTGATCATCCTCAAACACGGCTTCATCACTTTTATTCTCTGCTTCCGAATTCTTCTGTAATATAACCTGTTTAACAAGATATACGCTCATCGCAAGTATTACCAGACCAAGAATAATAACCGTGGCCTTAAGGAAAAACGAAAAAAACATTCCGATCGTACTATCTTTTTTCTTTTTAGAAGCCAATTTGAACCTCCTGTCTATTCAAGCATTTACCATTCACGATATGTCCGAAAACCCTTCGTTTTTAACGTGTAAAAGTATAACAAACCTAAAAAAGTATTTCAAGATATTTCCCGCCGGATGTGTTATACTGAAAGTAGTTATAATATCTAACGTAAACTATATATCAGTTCGTTCAACCACAGCTGATATACGACTCATATCAGGGAGAAATATAACATGAAGATTCTGATCACGGGAGCCTCACGCGGTGTTGGCCGAGCCATAGCCATCAAGTGTGCAGACTCCGGAAAGTTCGATTGTATAATTATTAACGCTTATAAGAATTCTGCCGCTCTCGATGAGACAGCGCAGGAAATAAAGTCTCGCGGTGTAGAAAATGTCATCACTACTCTGGGCGACGTCGGAGATATCAAATATGTCGAAAGTATCCGCAGTGACTTCGGTCCGGTAGATGTTGTCATTAATAATGCCGCTGTTGCATATATCCGGCTTCTGACGGATATGACACCTGATGAATGGAATCACCTCATCAGTACAAACATTACCTCTCTTTACAATACATGCCATACCTTTACTCCTTATATGATAAAGCAGCATAGCGGGCATATCATAAATATCTCTTCTGTCTGGGGACGTATCGGAGCATCCTGCGAGGTCGCATACAGTGCCAGCAAAGGTGCTGTAGATGCATTTACAAGAGCCCTGGCCAAAGAACTCGCACCAAGCAACGTTCAGGTAAATGCCGTCGCCCTTGGTGTTGTAGATACTGAAATGAATTCCCATCTTTCCGAAGATGAAAAAGCTATTCTCGAAGATGAAATACCTGTCGGTCGTATGGCCACTGCAGATGAGGCAGCTGATGCAGTACTATCGCTTCTTAATATGCCTCCGTATTTTACCGGCGAGGTAGTAAGCTTTGACGGAGGATGGTATTAATCAACATATAAAGTAATCAAAGGGGGATTATATGAGTAAAGAAGTATATGTAGAATTTTTTTCCGATGAGGCTTTGGAAAATGTAATGTGCCTTCTTCAGTACAAACCGGGGAGGATAATCTATCTGGGGCACAAGTCAACCATGCTCACGAGAAAGATGGAAAGTCTGACCGACTTTGCCAAGCTAAAATCGCCCGAAACCGAGCTTGAATTCAAGGAAGTTCCCAGAGATAATCTCGAGAAATGTATCGATGCCATAAATGACATCGTCGAAAGATTTCCCGATGCTTATTATGAACTTACCGGCGGTGGTGAAATGCTTCTGATCGCATTTGGCTTTGTCAGTGCTTCGAAGAATCTGAAAACGCTTCGAATCGATCCGTATACCGGACTCGAGGTTGACATGCTTCCCGGAAGCAAACCAACTCAACATCACGACAATCTCAAGATCACCGTAAAAGAGAATATCATCCTTCATGGCGGCACTCTCACCAGGCAGACCGGAAACTATTCAACATGGAGCTTTACCGACGAATTTAAAGAGGACATTCGTCAGATTTGGGATATCGCCAGACGAATCCAGCATAAATGGAACAGATACTGTTCCGTCATTGAAGACGTAATAAAAGCTAATCCATGTGATGAAAGCGGTTATTACACTCTTCCGAAATCATCTCTTGGAGAAGCCGTATGGCTTATAGACAGTCTTGAAAAGATTGATATGATAAGAGATTACGGTCAGGACACCAAGAGAGTACATTTCAGGTTCAAAAGCGACTCCATAAAACATATAGTGACCAAAACCGGTAATATCCTTGAACTTCATGTTTACGAAGTTGCTTCAAGGAATCCAAAGATTTTTACCGATGAAATAATCGGAGCCATGATAGACTGGAACGGCGACAAGACCGAAGACGAGAAGATAGAATATAAAAATCAGTATGAGAAATACATGAATGCCACATACGATACCATAAACGAGATAGATGTTATTCTCATGCGTTCATGCGTACCGATATTTATATCATGTAAGAGTGGAAAAGCCAGCAGCAACTCACTTCACGAACTTGAAACCGTCACGAAACGATTCGGCGGCAAGTACGCATGTAAAGCTCTGGCTATGGCTATGCCTTGTGACTCTTCTTCCAGCGGAACATCCTTCTTTAAACAACGTGCAAAGGAGATGCATATCTGGGTCATAGACGATATATATAATCTTACAGATGAAGAATTACTCGAGAAACTTATTCGACTTAGAAACTAGATGAAAAAGTGGCAGTCGGCGTTGATACATATCAATTCCGACTGCCACTCTTTATTATAAGTGATTATTAATAAAAACATAATGTAAAAATGTACAAATGACGCCACATGGGCGTCATTTGCTTTATATTATTCCTTTTTAAGATTGGCAAACTTGGTGTAACGGCTTATCCATGCCAGATCTACAGGTCCGGTGGATCCATTTCTTTGTTTTGCCACTATTATCTCGGCCACTCCCGGTTTTTCGGTAGTATCCGGATTGTAGTAATCGTCTCGATATATAAACATAACAACATCCGCATCCTGCTCGATAGCTCCCGACTCACGCAGATCCGCAAGAACAGGTCTGTGATCCGGTCTTGAGTCAACCGCACGGTTAAGCTGTGATAGTGCAATTACCGGAACATTCAGCTCACGTGCAAGAGACTTCAGAGATCTCGACACTTCAGAGATAAAGAGCTGTCTGGACTCAACCTTCTCACTGGAGCTCATAAGCTGCAGGTAGTCGATGATTATAAGCCCGATTCCTTCTGTCTGTTTCAGCTTTCTGCACTTAGATCTAAGCTGAGCCATATTTATAGAAGAATTATCATCTATGAAAACCGAAGCTGTAGCCATATTGTCGGCAGTCTCGATAATCTTGGTCCAGTCGTTATCATTCAGTTCACCGGTTTTAAGCTTCTTAGCCTCAACCATAGAATCCACTGCAACAAGACGTGTTACAAGCTGCTCACGGCTCATCTCAAGAGAGAACAGCACTACCGGAACTCTCTCCTTCATCGAAACATGGTGAGCTATATTAAGGACAAATGCCGTCTTACCCATAGCAGGTCTGGCAGCTATAAGGATAAGCTCTCCTCCGTGAAGACCGGTAAGCATATTGTCAAGATCTGTAAATCCTGTACGAAGTCCGTTAATCTTTCCTTTGTTCTTTGTTGCCGCCTCAATCTCCCCGATAACATTTACCAGGATATTTCTGATAGGAACAAAATCCGTTGCACCGGTTCTCTTCTGCATCAGCTGGAACATATCTGTCTCAGCGCTCTCCATTATGGTATCAACAGGATCTGAACCTTCATAAGAACGATTTATGACTCCATCAGAAAGCTTGATAAGTTTTCTGAGATACGACTTATCCTTTACAATAGCAGCATACGACTTAACAAAGGCAGCTGTTGGGACACTGGCATAGATTTCCGACAAATAAGTCAGACCGCATATTTCTTCCGGAGCCCCCATCTCTCTGAGCTTTTCACCCAGAATAACTTCATCAACAGGCTTTCCTTCATTAAACAGTCCTACGATTGCCTCATATAGTATCCCGAACTGAGTATTGTAGAAATCCTCTTTTTCCAGGATTCCGTTCACCTCAGATATAGCATCACGGTCCATAAGCATAGATCCGATAACACTTCGTTCAGCATTGTTGTCATGAGGTGGTATTCTTTTTATAACATTTTCTTCTGCCATTATTTTCTACCATCAAATGATTATAATTTCCCGATTATTATTTCTGCTCTACAACATCAAGAAGAAGTTCAGCCGTTACCTTCGGATGAAGTTTGATATTCACAGTAACTCCACCAAGCGTATTAACCGCTTCTTTCAGGATTATCTTCTTCTTATCTATATCATATCCAAGCTGGCTCTTTATCAGAGCAGCTATCTCTTTTGAAGAAACAGAACCAAAAGTCTTGCCGTTGGCTCCGACTTTCATACTTGCTGTTATCTTCTTCTCAGCAAGTTCTTTCTTTAACTGTTCTGCAGCCGCAAGATTCTCTGCAGCTATCTTCTCATCATTTTTATTCTTCAGTTTAAGGTCATTCATATTTTCGGAAGTAGCTTCAACTCCAAGCTTCTTTGGAAGCACAAAGTTTCTTGCATATCCCTGATTAACCTCAACTATATCACCCTTCTTTCCAAGGGACTTAACATCCTGTGTAAGAATAATCTTCATTAAATTTCTCCTCCTGTATGCATTTCCTGCAAGACATTCTTCAACTGTTCGAAGAAATCTTCTTTAGTTACACCTTTCAGCTGAGCACCTGCAACATTTGCATGTCCGCCGCCGTTAAACTTCTCCATTACAAGCTGAACATTCACATCACCTATGGATCTCGCAGATACATAGAGAATTCCATCGTCCGCTTCAGTCACAACAAAAGAAGCGTCGATATTTTCAACGTTGAGAAGTTCATTTGCAGTCTTGGCAACTGCAACCGTAGGTGCATCTACCGAATTACGGTCCGGAGTTACATACGATAATACAAAATGATCCATGTATATCTCAGCATTTCCGATACCCTGAGCTCTGTCCTTCATCTCTTCCATAGAGCTTCGGAACATCTTTCTTACTCTGGTAACATCTGCTCCGCTCTTTCTGAGGTATGAAGCCGCCTCAAATGTTCTGACACCCGTTTTGGTCAGGAAATTATCCGTATCGATAAGAATTCCCGCATACATAGCATCAGCTTCCTGAGTACGAAGCTTTGGATTTCTGGAAATGTACTGATACATCTCTGCTATCATCTCACAAGCAGACGAAGCAAAAGGCTCTATATATGAAAGCGTAGCTCCC
>JAFZXD010000166.1 GCA_017616955.1 Eubacterium sp.
AGAGGACATTTCACAGAAAAGATGGATTATATGGGTGTACACGTTGTATATACCAAGGAAGCTGAAACGGCCGATCAGTATATAGCCAGGTTTACTATTCAGAATACTAAAAATATGGATATAACCGTGGCTACTTCGGACGGATTGATACAGCTTATCATTCGGGGTGAAGATTCAAAACTTATGTCAGCTGCGGAATTGGAGCGTGATGTTGAAGGGTGTCGCAGATCTATTGTCGATGGGGCAGAAAAAAAGGAAATATATAATCGTATTTCTGTTGACTTATAGAGGTCATTATATTACGATAAAAGTGTGATTTTTAATATATTTTCTGTATAGAAAGGGAGATGCTTCATGAAAGAATTATCTGTTAGACAAAAAATCGTTTATGGTGCATTGGAACTTTTTTCTCAGAAGGGGTATGATGCCACGAGTGTTGATGAGATTGCCAAGTCAATAGGCATGCAGGGACCGAACATATATAAGTACTTTAAGAAGAAGGAAGATATTCTTGAGGCTCTTAAGGATAATTATGATAATCCTTATATTAAGAGACTGGGAATAGAACCTGATACTCCTGTATGGATACATAATCGCGAAGAACTGAAGGAATTCAGTATGAGACAGATAGAACGTACCATCAGTGATCCTATGGTAGTAAAACTTAGGAAGATGGGTACTATTGAGCAGTTTCGTGATGATGAATTTGCAAGTAATACATCAGAGTATCAGTTTGACAGTCTTATCAATCTTTTTACCAGGATATTCGAAAAGCTTGTTAAGATAGGAGCTGTAAATGAGGCAGACCCAAGAATTCTGGCGCTGGAATACATGTCTCCGACATCAGTTCTTATACAGCTTTGCGACAGACAGCCTGAGAGAAAAGATGAGGCTATGGAACTTATTGAAAAGCATATTGATTTCTTTATAAAAACGCATTTTGTTGAATAATCAATAACATTTTACGCTTCATAGAAAAAGTTGTTGCATTTCATATGACGATATGGTATTATCACTGAGTATGTTTTGGAAAAACGAACATTTAGTGGATTTTTTCGGAGGAAAATAAAGTGAAAACTGTACTTACAATTGTATTTTTAATAATCGGAATAGCACTTGCTGTACTTGTACTTAGCCAGGAAGGTAAAGACAACGGATTTAACGCTTCCTTTACAGGTTCAGTTGATTCATATTGGGGAAAGAATAAGAAGCACTCTAAGGAGGCTCGTATTCAGAAGCTTACAGCTTTACTTGGAGCTGCATTTATCATACTTGCTGCATTACTTAGTTCTAAGTGGGTTGGCTAATCATTCCCTAAGTTTTTATATGTGAATTGATCAGGGTGCTTTGTATAAGCACCCTTTTGTTTTGTATAATGTGGAACTGCGTATCCTATTATACAAAAGGTGTAAAATATCTTGAAAAGTTAAGGGGGAGAGGTATGGATACTAAATATTTTGATATAGAAGAACTTATGAATTTCTTCACTGAGTTGATGGGGAAAAACGATTATAGACCGCTTAAGTTTAAGGAACTGTGTTATCTTCTGGATGTATCTGGTGAAGAAGAAAAGCAGAAGTTCCTTGAGATGCTGAATACCTTATGCGATGAAGTGAAGATCATTAAAACAAAGAATAACAGATATATGCTTCCACCGAAGGGGGTTCTGGTCGGAATATACAGCGGAACCAAGAGAGGATTCGGTTTTGTAACTGTTGAGGGTTATGAGGAAGACTTCTTTGTGGCTGCAAAAGATACGCTGAATGCATTTCACGGAGATAAGGTTCTGATAAATGTAAACAGCGGCGCCAGAGGTCCTCGTAAGGAAGCAACTATAACCAGAATACTTTCGAGAAATACAGAACAGCTTATAGGTGTATATCAGCAGTGTGACGGATATGGTTTTGTCATTCCGAATAATAAGAAGATTGCTGATGATATATTTATCCCAAAGGGATCATCCGTGGGGGCTGTTACAGGAAGTCTTGTTATAGTAGAACTGAAGAATTACGGAGATGATAAAAAGTCACCTGAGGGTTATGTATCTGAGGTGATCGGACATATAGATGATCCTGGAACGGATATACTTCAGGTTGTAAGAACTTACGGTATTCCGGTTGAATTTCCGGATGATGTCACAACTGAGCTGGAATCGATTCCAGATGAAGTTTCCGAAAAAGAAAAAGAGGGAAGAAGAGATCTTAGACATCTTGATACTGTTACAATAGACGGCGAGGATGCAAAAGATCTTGATGATGCCATAACACTTGAATATGAAGATGGTATATATCATCTGGGAGTTCATATCGCAGACGTATCCAATTATGTCCGCGAGGGAAGTCCGCTTGATAAAGAAGCTCTTAAGAGAGGAACAAGTAACTATCTTGTAGATAGCGTTATTCCTATGCTTCCGCATAAGCTTTCGAACGGTATATGTTCCCTTAATATGGGTGTTGACAGACTTACGCTTTCCTGTCTTATGGATATAGATGAGAAGGGTAAGGTTATCTGCCACGAGATAGTTGAGGGTCTGATAAATGTAAATGAACGAATGAATTATACCGATGTAGCAGCTATCCTTGATGGTAAGGAAAATGCACCGGTTGAGAGATATAAGTCTTTGATACCTCTGTTCAGAAGAATGAAGGAACTGTCTGATATAATCAGAGCAGCCAGAGAGAAGAGAGGTTCTATCGATTTTGATGTGGCAGAGACGAAGATTATAGTCGATGAAGATGGTAAGCCTATAGATATCCATCCTTACGACAGAAACTGTGCTACGAAGATCATAGAAGACTTTATGCTTATGGCAAATGAAACAGTAGCAGAGGAATACTACTGGGCTGAGATTCCATTTGAATACAGAGTGCATGAAACTCCTATTCAGGAAAAGGTTGATATGCTCAGAGATGCCATAAGGAATTTTGGAATATACTTCAAAGTAAGTACTGACAGGATTCATCCAAAGGAATATCAGAAGCTTCTGAATCAGATAAGCGGTGAACCTTATGAAGCGCTTGTTACGAGAATGACTCTTCGTTCGATGCAACAGGCGAGATATGCCACTGAATGTATAGGACATTTTGGACTGGCATGTAAGTATTACTGTCATTTCACATCACCTATCAGAAGATATCCTGATCTTCAGATCCATAGGATTATAAAAGAGAATCTGCATGGTGAACTTAATGAGGGCAGAGTAAGACATTTTGCAAAACTTCTTCCTAAGGTTGCTGAGGATAACTCGGCTAAGGAAAGACGTGCAGTCGACGCAGAGCGCGATGTAGTCAGACTTAAGCAGATAGAATATATGGCTATGCATATCGGTGAGGAGTTTGACGGAATAATATCCGGATTTACCGGACAGAATATATTTGTCGAACTTGAATCGACTGTTGAAGGTGCCGTAAGAGTTTCGGAACTGACAGATGATTATTACACTTACTATGAAGACAAGTTTGAGATGGTCGGAAGAGACAGTGGAAAGGTTCTTAAACTTGGCGATAAATGCAGGATAAAGGTTGTAAATGCTGATAAGATAGACAGAGTGATCGACTTTGAATTTGTTTAAACAGTTTCTATTCACAGCTCATGATAAAAGTAAGAAAAAAACTGCTTGCATGTTTTTTTACTTTACTTTTATCATGTAACCTGCGTAGCAGGAACTCACAATTCACGATTCAGTGCTGCCGAAGGCAGCGGTAGAACCCTGCCTACAAGTCTGTTTAAGCTTGCTTAAGAATAGACTTGTAAGCAGGGTGGACTTAAGAGTGGATTGTGAGCTGCTGTGAATATGATAATTAGAAATATTTTAAAGGAATATAAACATGGCAAAAGAGAGTGGAACTAAACTTATAGCAAATAACAAAAAGGCATATCATGATTTCTTCATTGATGAAACATATGAGGCAGGCATTGAACTGGCCGGAACTGAGGTTAAGTCTCTCAGAATGTGTCAGTGCAGTATCAAAGAGAGTTACATTTCCATAGATAAGGGTGAGGTTTACATAATACATATGCATATCAATCCTTATGAGAAGGGAAATATATTTAATAAGGATCCTCTGAGAAAGAGAAAACTGCTTCTTCATAAGTCGGAGATTAATAAACTGATTGGAAAGACAAAGGAGAAGGGCTATACGGTTGTACCGCTTAAGGTATATTTTAGCGGGAGTCTCGTAAAAGTTGAGATTGGGCTGGCTCGTGGTAAAAAGCTCTACGATAAGAGAGATGATCTTGCCAAAAGAGATCAAAAGAGAGAAGCTGAGAGAGATTTCAAGGTGAAACTCAGATAACTTAAAAATGAATCTTGGTGAACGATGACTATAGATTTGTGTGAAATTTGATTTTATTGTTGATTTTAGAGGCATTTTTGGGTATTATTACTATTTGGTGGTTGAATTTAAAAGTTCATCCAAATAGATTTAGAGACAGAGGTAAGATGACATGAGTCAGGCAAAAGTTGATAAATACAAAGAGGAAAAAAAGAATAGAGCTAAAATTATCAAACGTCAGAAGATAGCTAAGGTAGTTGGAGTTCTTGTTGCAGCGCTTGGTATAGGAGCGATTATCGGAGTTCCGCTTGGTAAATATATATACAATGAGAAAAAGGAAGAAGAAGCCAGAAAGAGAACAGTATCGGCTTCAAATCTTGATACATGGTACGAAGAGTACTGGGGAAAGAATTACTCAGATCTTATGACTAGAAATGGAATAGATGATCTTATGGATCAGGTTGATTTTGCTACTGCATCAGATGCAGATGCTGAATCTCTCGATGTTGATGACAACGGTGTTGATATCGACTATGGCGACATCGATGTTGAGGACGGCGAAGAAATCAATCTTGATGAACTGGAAAATGCAGAGGATTGATAATTCGCTAATAGATAATCTCTCTTTTCTGGAAGACTGTTGAAGTATACGTCACCTGCTTGGACTTGCACGTTGGTGCAAGCACAACCTGTGACTTACTACGCAACTTCATAAATGAAGTTGCTATAGACAACGATTCTTTAAATAGAATCGTTATCTGGGGTAGTAAAGGTTTCGACGGGGGTTTAGAAATTAGGGCAGCCATCCGAGGTGGGTGACCTCGTAAAAACATCCATTAAATATAAACGCTGATAATAAATTAGCACTCGCTGCCTAAGTGCGGCGCGTCGGGTAACAGAAGCCCGCAGCTGTTATACCGGCGTCATCCTTGCGGGAAACTCGGCTGCCCAAGCTTGTAAGCAGTCGAACATTACAAGCTACGTTTGATCGGAGTCTGTCATTGGGGACCGGTCCGGCGGAATCAAAATTTCAATGACTGTAGTGG
>JAFZXD010000167.1 GCA_017616955.1 Eubacterium sp.
TCAAAAACGTGAATTGATACTTGATATCGGGACTACCGTTGTATGGCTGCTCGAGGCGATTCTGCTGATAGTATGTCATTACAGTCTTGCTCGTGTGATAGAACATGGTTTTGGCAAAGAGATGATATTCTTTCTCGTTATGAGTTTGTTAAATGCCTTTACAATATTCATTACACTGCTTATTACAAAAAAGACAGATTAAACTATAAAAGTGGACAGTTGAGATCTGATCTCAAGTGTCCACTTTTATTCCATAAAATCATAAATCATGAAATTCCGGCTTCATATCTTTGAACGTACAGAACGCTTTGAAGCCCATATCGAGTGCAAGTGACCTTGCCTCTTCAAATCCAAATCCCGGATGCTCCAGATCGTGAGCATCACTTCCGAATGTCAGGATTTCACCACCCAGCTCCTTATACATTTTAAGAAGAAGAGGATGCGGGTGTGCAAAGTCCATTCTTCTGTATAGACTTCCGGTATTGATTTCAATTCCTTTTCCGTCTTCAATAATAGTTTTTAATATCTCACGGAACAGATCTTTAAATGTATTAAAGATTCTTTCCTCATAATTATCCGATGTGATTTTTTCTATATGATCGGGTCCGTAGCGGAACACATAGTCGAGATGTCCGTATACATTATAATCATGGAAATGTTTTACGATATAAAGCATTTCCTCGAAGTATGCTCTGTATACATCCATGGGGTCGCGGTCACTGCCATCAGGATTTTTAAATGTCTCCGGATAGTACGGATCAAGTCCTTCGACAACGTGAGAAGAGCATATGATAAAATCTATTCCCGGATGCTCCTTGCTGTATGAACTCAGCTTCTCACAAGTTGAAGGCATAAGTCCCTGTTCAACACCGATTCGGAGATCGAATTCGGGAAGATATTTCTCACGAAGTTTTTTTAATGTATCGAGATATTTATTTATATCCAGATAGAACTCGATATTGTATTTATCTTTTGGAAAATCCATATCGTAATGGTCGGTGAGTCACATTGATGTGAGTCCTTTGGACTTGACTGATTGGATCAATTCCTCAAGCTTTGTTTCACAATCATCGGAGAACTCGCTGTGAAGATGATAGTCTGCAAATATTCTGTTCATATATTAATCCTTTTCTGTATCAATAAGTTTTAACACGATTAGAGACATCTTACTCTAATTTCGTAATATTTTCAAGAACACGTAACTGAATAAGAGTAATAGATGTTTGTTTACATAATATAATAGATACCTTCAGACACGTGCTTTTAACAGTTTACATAAAATATATTAATATAATAAATAATATAATATATACAAAAAAACTCATAAAATACTTCTTTATTTGGAAAATCCAGTCTTGAAATTTGAAAACAAAAAAGTTATCATATATGGGCAGAATGTTTTGTCAATTTGAAATAGATTGGCATTCATCAATATATTTTCTTAGGAGGAATTACAAAATGGCAGTAAAAGTTGCGATTAACGGATTTGGACGTATCGGTCGTCTTGCATTCAGACAGATGTTTGGTGCTGAAGGATATGAGGTAGTTGCTATCAACGATCTTACAAAGCCTTCAATGCTTGCACATCTTCTCAAGTATGATACAGCACAGGGTGGATACTGTGGTAAAGTTGGTGAGAACCTTCACACAGTTTCAGCTGATGATGAGGCTAATACAATCACAGTTGATGGTAAGACACTTCAGATCTACGCTAAGGCAGATGCTAACGAGCTTCCTTGGGGAGAGATCGGTGTTGACGTAGTTCTTGAGTGTACAGGTTTCTACTGCTCAAAGGATAAGTCAATGGCACACATCAATGCTGGTGCTAAGAAGGTTGTTATTTCAGCACCTGCTGGAAATGATTTACCTACAATCGTTTACAACGTTAACCACAAGACACTTACCAAAGATGACAAGATCATCTCAGCAGCTTCATGTACAACAAACTGCCTTGCACCTATGGCTAAGGCTCTTAACGATTATGCTCCAATCCAGAGCGGTATCATGAGCACAATCCACGCTTACACAGGTGACCAGATGATCCTTGACGGACCACACAGAAAGGGTGACCTCAGACGTGCTAGAGCAGGTGCTGCTAACATCGTACCTAACTCAACAGGTGCTGCTAAGGCTATCGGACTTGTTATCCCAGAGCTTAACGGAAAGCTCATCGGATCAGCTCAGAGAGTTCCTGTACCAACAGGTTCTACAACAATCCTTACAGCTGTAGTTAAGGGAGCTGACGTAACAGTTGATGGAATCAACGCTGCAATGAAGGCTGCTGCAAGCGAGAGCTTCGGATACAACGAGGATCCAATCGTTTCTTCAGACGTTATCGGAATGAAGTTTGGTTCACTCTTTGATGCAACACAGACAATGGTATCTAAGATTGCTGATGACCTCTATGAGGTACAGGTTGTATCATGGTATGACAATGAGAATTCTTACACATCACAGATGGTTAGAACAATCAAGTACTTCGCTGAGCTTGCTTAATTCTTAGTAGCTTATAAAGAAGACCTAAGAATCGGGTCCGGTCTATTTGGGCCGGACCCGTTTTGTATATTATCTGATTAAGATATATTTGACTTAGATATATTTTTAAACAAAACATAAATACCAGGAGGTAATAAAATGTCACTCAATAAGAAATCAGTTGACGATATTAATGTTAAGGGACAGCGTGTCCTTGTTAGATGTGACTTCAACGTTCCACTTAAAGATGGAAAGATCACAGATGAGAACAGACTTGTAGCAGCTCTTCCTACAATCAAGAAGCTTATCGCTGATGGCGGTAAGATCATCCTCTGCTCACACCTTGGAAAGGTTAAGACAGAAGAAGATAAGCAGACAAAGACACTTGCACCTGTTGCAGTTCGTCTTTCAGAGCTTCTTGGACAGGAAGTTAAATTCGTAGCTAATCCTGAAGTAGTTGGACCAAACGTTGTTGAAGCTGTTAATGCTATGAACGACGGCGATGTAATCCTTCTTGAGAACACAAGATTCCGTGCTGAGGAGACAAAGAACGGAGAGGCATTCTCAAAGGATCTTGCTTCACTTGCTGACGTATTCGTAAACGATGCATTCGGTACAGCTCACAGAGCTCACTGCTCAAACGTTGGTGTAACACAGTATGTTGATACAGCAGTTGTTGGATACCTTATGCAGAAAGAAATCGACTTCCTCGGAAATGCAGTAGAGAATCCGGTTCGTCCTTTCGTTGCTATCCTTGGTGGTGCTAAGGTTGCTGATAAGTTAAATGTTATCTCAAACCTTCTTGAGAAATGTGATACTCTTATCATCGGTGGTGGTATGGCTTACACATTCCTTAAGGCACAGGGTAAAGAGGTTGGAAAGTCACTCGTTGACGATTCTAAGCTTGATTACTGTAAGGAAATGATCGCTAAGGCTGAGTCACTTGGAAAGAAGCTTCTTCTTCCTGTTGATACAGTAGTAGCTGCAGGTTTCCCTGATCCTATCGATGGACCTATCGAAGTTAAGACTGTAGATTCAAGCAGCATCCCTGCTGATATGGAAGGTCTTGATATCGGTGAGAAGACAAGAGCTCTCTTCGCTGACGCTGCTAAGACAGCTAAGACAGTTGTTTGGAACGGACCTATGGGTGTATTCGAGAACCCAACTCTTGCTGCAGGTACTATCGCAGTTGCAGAAGCACTTGCTGAGACAGATGCTACAACAATCATCGGTGGTGGTGATTCAGCAGCAGCTTGTAACCAGCTTGGATTCGGTGACAAGATGAGCCACATCTCAACAGGTGGTGGAGCTTCACTTGAGTTCCTTGAGGGTAAGGAGCTTCCTGGTGTTGCAGCTGCCAACGACAAATAAAGATATATAAATCATAGTTTTCTCGACTCTGCTTTCGCACGGTTTGGGTCCCCTAGGCTCACTAAGCTCTCGCTTCGCACATTGTGCTCGTGAATCGCTAAGTGAACAGGCCAAAACGGTCTCGAAAACTACAATTTATATATTAAAATACAAGGAGAAAATAAAATGGCAAGAAAGAAAATTATCGCCGGTAACTGGAAGATGAACATGACTCCTTCACAGGCTGTAGCACTTGTTGCTGAGCTCAAGGATCTTGTTGTTAATGATGCTGCAGACGTAGTTTACTGCGTGCCTGCTATTGATATCGTTCCTGTTGTTGAGGCTGTAAAGGGTACTAACGTCGAAGTTGGTGCTGAGAATATGTACTTTGAAGATAAGGGTGCTTACACAGGAGAGATTTCTGCTGAGATGCTCGTTGATGCAGGTGTTAAGTATGTTATTATCGGACATTCTGAGAGAAGAGATTACTTCAAAGAGTGTGACTGTACACTTAACAAGAAGGTTAAGAAGGCTATTGAAGCCGGACTTACACCTATTCTTTGCTGCGGTGAGAGTTTAGAGCAGAGAGAGATGGGAGTTACTATGGACTGGATCAGACTTCAGATTAAGTCAGATCTTCAGGGAGTAGCTGCTGATGATGTTAAGAATCTTGTTATCGCTTACGAACCAATCTGGGCTATCGGTACAGGTAAGACTGCTACAACAGAGCAGGCTCAGGAAGTTTGCAAGGGTATCAGAGATTGCATCGCTGAGATCTATGACATAGCAACTGCAGAAGCTGTTCGTATTCAGTACGGTGGTTCTGTAAATGCAGGAAATGCTGAAGAGCTTTTTGCACAGCCTGATATAGACGGTGGTCTTGTAGGTGGTGCTTCACTTAAGGCTGACTTCGGAAAGATCGTTGCTGCCGGAAAGTAGTAAATATGCATATTTAAAGAGGTATAAGCCTTTTCGTGGTTTGTACCTCTTTATATACATTTGCGAAGGGTTATTATATGAGTGGTAAAAAAGAAAAAAATGTAGAGTTCAGGTATTATAAGGTTCCTGAAGGAGATCTGGTGCTTCCGCTATTTGGAGACAACTGGAGGGGTATCTACGGTCAGAA